>CAZPNF010000138.1:0-5956 GCA_964587715.1 uncultured bacterium
CAGATACTACGGTCCGTTTGCTTTTTCTGACGATAAAATTGCACTGGTGCAATCACCCTATCCTGGCATGGAACATTCCACGGCAGTAGCAGTAGGGCCGATTTTTCCGCACACATTAATGCCAGGAGAACCGAATCCTCTAAAGTGGTACGATCATTATTTTAACTTTATGGCTGTCCATGAATTTGCCCATGAATGGTGGGGAAATGCTGTTACCGCATTGAACTGGGGAGATTTCTGGATTCACGAAGGCTTTGCCACCTATTCAGAAGCCCTCTGGGCAGAGCATGTATTTGGATCAGAAGTTATGCACCAGTATATGGCCCAGTTGAGTTTTCGCATAGATTCGACTGTTTCAGTATATCAGATGAGGCACAACAATGCAAGTGAAGCCTATCATCTAAATATTTACTGGAAAGGAGCCTGGGTTCTCCACATGCTGCGATATGTCATGGGCGACAAACTATTTTTTAAGAGCCTGAAAGAATTTAATACTGACCCACGCTATCGTTACAAAAATGCAGCCACAGCAGACTTCCAGGCTGTATGTGAGAAAAACTATGGTAAAGATCTTTCCTGGTTTTTCCTTGAATGGATTTACGGAACCGGCTGGCCCAAAATTCAATTTAAGAGCCAGGTTAAAAACAAACAGGTAATCATCCACGTCAGCAATTCTTCTACAAGCCGAACCCGATACAAAATGCCTCTGGATGTTCTTCTCCACACAAAAAAAGGAAACAGAAAAGACCGTTTATGGTTAGAACCCGGAGAGAATAATTTTACCTTACAGCTAAAATCACCTGTAATATCGGTAGATCCAGTGGGTCTACGGTGGATTCTAAATGGCCCAAAATCAGGAGACATCTGGTATTTCACTGATCTGGATTTTGTGATAGGCAAGTTTGGCCCGGGATTAGAATTCACAAAAGAGCGAAAACTCTTCGTCAAAGGGGATGATGCCACTTACATTTCCCCGACTCGGAGGCTGTTTCGTGGGGCAAAATTCCTCAGGCTGAAGCTTAATACCTCTCAAGATGCACGGTGGAGAAAAGTAAAATTGGCTGTACGTGAATACGCTTTTCGAAAGAAAGAACAAAAACCATGGGAGAACATTGGAGCAGACGGCAAACTGCCTGTAAATTTGCAGAACGCAAGAGCCCTGGAATACCGATTGGATTTCAGCGCACTGGGAGGTAAAACCCTGCCAGTACCCAAGGTGATTTTGAGTTATAAATAAATCCGCTTTCTCACCCCGGCTGTTCCACTTTGGAACGCCTGGTGTGTTTTCACAAACACCCTGTGTCTCGCTATTGCTCGACAACCAGGGTTCTGGTTCAAGGAAAAACAACTTCGGGTGCCGGAGTAGCTCCACTTAGGGAAAATATATGGGGATGTTTAGTAGTAAGAATGTAGGAAGGGAACTTCCCAAACAAAAAAGCCTGTCTCTGCGAGTCCCGACGAAATCGGGACGAAGCAGTCTCCTTACGGCTTTCTCTGTACATGAACATATCTGCATTACCGTAAGGGGATTACATCTCCCGCCAACCCGGGATCGCAATGACAGGGTGGGTTGAGCGATAGTTGCGGAAATTATTCCCCGGCAAAGATTACAAAATTAATACGCAAAAGACCGGCAGCCCACGACCGATTGCGTAACCTACAACTCCTCCTGCACCGGTGGAAAAAATAGCCAGCAATACAGCAAGCCTGGGTGATAATCCTACACTTGCCAACGCCACAACAAAAACATCTGGTTCCAACGGTTGATAAACAGCAGCACTCAGTCCCAGCACCACAAGGGCCCATGGACCAAGGCATACAAGGCTAACACGGAATGAAGCTCTGTCCAGCCACAGCCACGTACCTGCTGGAGTAAACTTTTTTGACTGGTTCACAATATTTCTCAAGCACAAAAGGATAGACAATGATCCGAAGACCATTTTAACTGAGATCACTTTATGTGCAATTCTCAAATTGAATAATACAAAATCGCGTAGACTAATGCAATGTTTTTTAGTAAGTCCGATATAGATGGAGCCCTATCGGCCAATAGAACTATCCATTTTTTATTTGACAAATGAAAAATTGTTGTATGTGTTATACTTGTGTAGCAACCGATTCCCTGTACGAGGACGCTGGAAATGAATTTGGCTACAAAAAGGGTCTTTTCTACTACACGCCTTATAAGTTAGAATCAAAAAAAAGAGGTTTCGTTTTCACAATTGGGAAACGCTGCGGTAAATTTCAACCACACAAACGTAATTACATTTTAAAGTTTAATGGCATTCAAAAAAACCGAGGTCAGTAAAACTCCAGCAACAATCTCTCAGTTCAGTATCGAGCAAAAAGGAGTTGAAAAACAAACCAAGCAGTTGGTGGTTCAACAGCCTATTAAATTCGGTCTGGATAAAGTTTGCCGATACTGGAAAAGAGATGAAAATTGAAATAAGATAGGGCCTGTGGCCCGTTGAAAAAACAGGGCTTCTGGCATATTCTTCTTTGTTCTGGTTAATTTTTTCATTGTTCTATTGTCGGAAGGTAAGAGCAAGTGCACCAAGGATTCCAAGCAGAATAAGAAGAACCTTTTTCCTGGAGAGGCTCTCCGAGAAAATGGTGTATCCTGCGAGTGCAGAAAGAGTTATCAATCCTATGGTTATAAAAGGAAAAGAAACATAGGCAGGTACTCGTCCAAGGGTCTTTAGAAGGAAAAAACTGGAAAAAAAGTTTGGAATTCCCATGATTAGTCCTGCAAAGATATGGGGAAACTTTAACCTTTTTCTCACTATGAATACATATATCCAGCTCCATACAAAGGAGAAAAGGAAAATAAACAGGAGAAATTTCCCTTCATTTACAGAAGAGAAATGAACTTTGAAATATTTCATTGAGGCATCTATTGTGCCAGAGAGTAAAAACAGTGCCAGAAGTGTTGCTGATAACTTGCTTACTCTTCCTTCCCACGATAAGACTACTGTAAATATGATAACAAGACCCAGGAAATTTAAAATTCCCGGCCTCTCCCCCCAAAAGAGTATGGAAAGAAGCACTGGGATAGCAAGAGAAATTCTTCCAAATGTCACTGCAGGAGCTATGCCTTCTTTTCTAATTGCCACACTATAAATCACAAAGGTGACAAAAAATAATAGACCCACCATTACAGCAAACGGGATAATACTGTTTTCCATCATCGAAGGTTTTGAAAGCACTATTCCAAGAAGGCAAGCTACTGCATAATTGGAAGCTATAACTACTACCCTGTCGTATCCCCACCTTTCAAAGAATTTTAGCATAATTGCTATGATAAGTGAGGAAAGAAGCGAAAAGAATAAGAAAAGATAACCCATAAGGGAGAATTAGTACCAGTGATTTTTATTCTTGTTTTGCCCCGATTCTGTTTTGAACAAATAGGTCATTCCCTTTGGGAAGATTTTTCATTTAACCCACTTTTAGCACAGAATCGGGGTTTTAGGGATATTGTTCTTCAACAATAATACGAAACCGAGGGGATTAAGTCAATACCTAACTGTTTCAATCCTTGTTTTAGTGGATGTTGTTCTTCAACCCCCGCGGCGAGATTCATGTCATACTGTCCAATCTTGTTTCAATCCTTGTTTTAATGGATGCTGTTCTTCAACGCCTTTTAATCTGTGTTCGCTTCTCATTTGTATATAGTTTCAATCCTTGTTTTAATGGATGCTGTTCTTCAACCCTTCATCCAAAATTTCCATTATTCGGCGGGCTATGTGTTTCAATCCTTGTTTTAATGGATGCTGTTCTTCAACACAAGGATTATTCACGAGTGAAGTACATACGATTTTGTTTCAATCCTTGTTTTAATGGATGCTGTTCTTCAACTGTTCTCTGGACCGCCTTAGCCCCGGGGGAATCCATTGTTTCAATCCTTGTTTTAATGGATGCTGTTCTTCAACGATCGACACATGTATGTACAGTATATTATATAAAAAGTTTCAATCCTTGTTTTAATGGATGCTGTTCTTCAACAACGTCAAGAACGTTTCCCTTGTCGCCGGGAACAGGTTTCAATCCTTGTTTTAATGGATGCTGTTCTTCAACAACCTCAGGGAAACTGGAACAAGTTTTAACCTTAAGTTTCAATCCTTGTTTTAATGGATGCTGTTCTTCAACTTTATTGCACCACCACCACCACCACCACCTCCTCCACCCCCGGTTTCAATCCTTGTTTTAATGGATGCTGTTCTTCAACTCCCCGCCAGAGCAATTCCGTTTCCAAGATAAGCGTTTCAATCCTTGTTTTAATGGATGCTGTTCTTCAACAATGCTCATGGATCACCAAATACACACCAGATGATTGTTTCAATCCTTGTTTTAATGGATGCTGTTCTTCAACTTGATTCCGTTATCCCTTCAAAAGTCTATAAGGTGTTTCAATCCTTGTTTTAATGGATGCTGTTCTTCAACCAAACTTCCCATGAGCGGCCTAAACGCTTATGTGAAGTTTCAATCCTTGTTTTAATGGATGCTGTTCTTCAACAAAAATATTTCCTTATTCCTACCGGGAAAGTAATATGTTTCAATCCTTGTTTTAATGGATGCTGTTCTTCAACTTCAATAAAAATATTATAATTAAGATATATTTTATTGTTTCAATCCTTGTTTTAATGGATGCTGTTCTTCAACCCCTTGTCAGCACCAGTCAAGAAGACGGCATCGTGTTGTTTCAATCCTTGTTTTAATGGATGCTGTTCTTCAACTGCTCTTGGTGCGCAAGCCCGGTGTTCTTGGTGTCTGTTTCAATCCTTGTTTTAATGGATGCTGTTCTTCAACTTTATTGCACCACCACCACCACCACCACCTCCTCCACCCCCTGTTTCAATCCTTGTTTTAATGGATGCTGTTCTTCAACCTGGAAAGGAGAGACAGACAAGAAAAAGTAAGCTTGTTTCAATCCTTGTTTTAATGGATGCTGTTCTTCAACAAAACCACACAAATGAAACCTACAACAAAATTATGTTTCAATCCTTGTTTTAATGGATGCTGTTCTTCAACCAGTAATTGGGATTCCGCCCACCAGCCCTCATTTGGGTTTCAATCCTTGTTTTAATGGATGCTGTTCTTCAACTATCATCAGGGCAGCACAGTAATTGGGACACATATTGTTTCAATCCTTGTTTTAATGGATGCTGTTCTTCAACTGAACAAGTTCAGGGAGACAAACTACGAACGAAATAAGTTTCAATCCTTGTTTTAGTGGATGCTGTTCTTCAACAATGGGATTTTGGAACTTACTCCCGAAATGGTTGATGTTTCAATCCTTGTTTTAGTGGATGCTGTTCTTCAACAAAAAATACGTGCTGAGCGGGAATCATTATTGTCAGGTTTCAATCCTTGTTTTAGTGGATGCTGTTCTTCAACCATCATTAATTGGAGTGTCAGTATCAAACGCATAATGTTTCAATCCTTGTTTTAGTGGATGCTGTTCTTCAACCTCAGCAACACCCTGGTCTCCAGAAGCAGGCCGCGCGTTTCAATCCTTGTTTTAGTGGATGCTGTTCTTCAACAAGACCTTACCAGAAAGTCTTGCTACAGGCTTCTATGTTTCAATCCTTGTTTTAGTGGATGCTGTTCTTCAACCCGAGAGATTGGATATAGGAGGTGGAAGATCTGGAGGTTTCAATCCTTGTTTTAGTGGATGCTGTTCTTCAACTGAATATAAAAGGAATGGTAAAAAACCATCATCTTGGTTTCAATCCTTGTTTTAGTGGATGCTGTTCTTCAACATTAGAAAGTGGATTGAGTATTTATCAGCATTTGGGTTTCAATCCTTGTTTTAGTGGATGCTGTTCTTCAACAATCACTGTTCTTGATATGAATATCAGCATGTCCCCGTTTCAATCCTTGTTTTAGTGGATGCTGTTCTTCAACAGCCAAAAGGAAGATGAGCAGTTAATTTTGGCTGCGTTTCAATCCTTGTTTT
>CAZPNF010000139.1:0-5906 GCA_964587715.1 uncultured bacterium
AATCAACCGATCAAGGTGTTGTTGATTGATGACAACACCAGAGATGCCCGCCTGATCCATGAGATGCTTATCAAAGCAGAAGGCGACACCTTCAATCTGGAGTTCACTAATCAGCTCTCGACAGGGTTGGAGCAACCAGTTACGGAGAACATTAACGTACTGCTGCTGGATCTTGATCTGCCCGATAATCAAAGAAAGGAGTTTAAAAGTTGACTTACTCTATACCAAAGGCAAATTTAAATCTCATGTCGAGTTCTTTCTGGATAGATGAAGAGGCCTTGCCAAGTCTGCGTAAAATTTTTGACCTCTCAAGAGTGAGAACTTTACTCATTCTGAATACAGATATTTTTCTTAAACCGGTCATTGAAAAATCAGGATGGGATTCTGACAACACAAAATCAACTTCGGTGGGTTTTTCAGGAATAACAGAAGAGATAAAAGCAACACTGACATCAACATCATTTTTTACAGAAATAACAACAGCAGGCCTAACTTTTTCGTTTAACAAATCGGTGAATGGGAATGGTACTAAAACTATATCGCCACGTTTTAGCATGATTCTAGATGGGTTCCCCATCCGCAATAGTGTACATATCTTCTCTCGGATCAGAGAGGAAATCAAACCCTCCTGTTCTTTCTGCCACAGTTGCTATAAGACTAGTTGGAATATCTTTCTGGATAATGATTTCGACTTCTTGATGTTCAGGAAGGCTGATTTTCTCTACAGGGAGAAAAACACCATCTTCAAATATAGCGTGGATAACTTTAGCCATAATATCCACCTTCTATCAATGGAGGTCTAAAATCAATCTTGATTACATTGACTCTAAAGTTTACAACAAATTTAATTAGTTGTCAAGGAAAAATCGTAAAAAGTTCTTTGAAATATATCTGTTCCCAAGAGCCAGGCTGGAATGAAAAGCGCTCTGGTCTTTAGCAGTTTGATCTGGCTATAGGTGTTTTTGGTAATTACGATTGCCTGAGCGACTGGATAGGCGTTGAGGAAGCTTTTCATGCCGGAAGACAGTGCTGGTCTTTTGATTGCCTGGTATTTAACCTCAAAGGGTAAAAGTTGGTTTTCTGTCTGCAATATAAAATCAAATATTATTTGAATTTATTTTTTGCGACAGAAGATGTTGGATTAAGAGGTAAAGAATGCTGGTTTTTCCTACTTGACGGGAACCGACAAGAACTATGGCTTGTTTGTCACCCATCCACTGAAGGATATCGGGCACGACTGTTCTGGGATACAATTTGTTGGTTCTAATGATTTCAGGTACCATTAGACTATTTTCCAAAGATTAATTAATTTTAGTATGACTAAATTTAAATAATATATTTAAGAAAGTCAAGAAATATAATGAAATTGAATATAAGTGTGTTCAAAATAAGAAATTGGGATGTACAACCCAAGGTAGAATCGTTATCGTTTATTAAAGAGCGCTTTGTTGTCGTTTATTGAAAAGGGACGGAATGATGGTTAATGCACGTATTTTAATTGTGGAAGATGAGGGGATTATTGCAGAAGATGTAAGGTGGAGATTGAGAAATTTAGGATATACTGTCCCTGCAGTGGTGGCTTCGGGAAAAGAAGCACTTAAAAAAGCAAAAGAATTAAAACTGGATCTGGTACTAATGGACATCATGCTCCGCGGTACAATGGATGGTATTGAGACTGCGGCTCAAATTAGATCCCAATATGATATTCCGGTGGTGTTTATGACATCTTATGCAGATGAAAAGACAGTGGAAAGAGCCAAGAAAACCGAGCCGTTTGGATATATAATCAAGCCCGTCGAAGAAAAAAAATTGCAAAGTGTTATTAGTATAGCTTTGTACAAATACACGATGGAAAGGAAGTTGAGAGAAAGCGAAGAAAAGTACAGGTTGATTACAGAGACTTCTATTGATGGAATATACCAGGTTGATACTACAGGGAAGTTTGTTTTCGTAAATAAGAGTTTTGTCAAAATGTTCGGGTATCCAAGAAAAGATCTTATTGGGAAAAACTTTGCTATTTTATTGCCTTCCAAGAGCATTCCTCTATTACAGAAATGGACTGAAGAGGTTCTCTCTGGCAAGGCTGTAAAAAATGAAGTTCATGCGAAACACAAGAAGGGTTACGAAGTTCAGGTTATTTTAAGTGCTGTACCAATAACAAAAGGAGGTAAGATAGTAGGTTTGACGGGAATTATGAAAGACATCACTGAGCGTAGGGAGGTGGAAAAAACACTAGAGTACAGTAGAGCAAGTTTCCACAATATAGTAGAAAAAAACGCTGATGGAATCATCATCGTGGATAAGAACGGAATTGTGCGTTTTGTCAACCCGACTGCAGAAACAATCTTCAAACGAAAAGCAGAAGAGCTCATCGGTGAATTGTTTGGATTTGCTTTATCAGCAGGCGAATATACAGAAATCGATATCGTTCGAGGAGGTGGAGAAACCGGTACCGGGGAAATGCAAGTGGTGGAAACCGAATGGGAAGAAGAGCCTGCCAACCTTATTTCGATTCGGGACATCTCCGAACGGAAGCAGGCAGAGGAGAGGGTAAAAGCAGCCAACAAAAAACTCAAAGAACTTAACCAGTTGAAAAGCGACTTTGTATCAACCGTTTCCCACGAACTGCGAACTCCCATTTCAATCATACGGGAAAGTGTTGATCTTTGTCTTGATGGTGCAGGTGGTGAACTCACGAATACGCACAAAAAATTTCTGACCAGTGCTCAAAATAATATCGACCGACTAACAAGACTCGTCACTGATTTGCTGGATATTTCAAAAATTGAATCAAAAAAATTGACGCTTCGAAGGAACTCAATCAATCTCTGGAATACTGCCCAAAAGATCCACAAGAGTTACATACCTCAAGCAAAAAATAAAGGAATCCATTTGGAGTTGAAGAAGGCGTTTCATGGAAAAACGCTGAGACTGTATGTCGATGAAGATAAGGTTTACCAGATTCTTAACAACCTGCTCACCAATGCCCTCCGTTACACAGAATCGGGAGGTAAAATAACAATCGAGGTAAAGGACAGAGAAGACTTTGTCGAGTTCTCTGTTTCTGATACTGGCAATGGCATTGCAAAAGAAAACATACCGAAATTATTTTCAAAATTCGAACAGTTTGGAAGAGCGGAAGGTCCAGGCTACAAGGGCACAGGACTCGGACTTGCCATCTGTAAGGGATTGGTTGAGAAACATGGGGGAAAGATATGGGCTGAATCCCAGCTTGGAAAAGGAACAACTTTTAGATTTACATTGAAAAAGGCTCCCTTTCCAAAGATCTTAATCGTTGATGATGAAGAAGATGCGGCTGAAATGATAAAAATCAGGTTATCTCTCTATAATTACCGAACTGCTGTAGCGTATGATGGCAACACGGCCATTGAAATCGCATGCAATGAAGACATTTCTCTTATTATTTTGGACATAAGGCTTCCAGAAATGAACGGTTACGAAGTGATCGGAAGATTAAAACAGAATAAACGTACACAAAATATTCCTATTATCGTAATGAGTGCTTACCCTGTGGACGAAAAACGATTGGTTGATGCAAATCTCAATGCAGCCATTCCGATTATTGACAAGCAGATTGAACCAACTGAGTTGATGGCCACAATAAAGGATTTATTGATCGGATGAGAAAAGTTCAAAAAATGGAGGAAGGTTAAATGATAGAAAAGAAAAAAATTCTCATCGTGGAAGATGAGTTAGAATTTGCGGAGCTCGTCAAAGCACGGTTAGGAATGGTAGGATATGAGGCCACAATCGCTGTCGATGCCTATTCTGGTACAAGTTTAGCTCTCAAAGAAGACTACGATCTTATCGTTCTTGACCTGATGATGCCTGCTGGTGGTGGCTTCTCGATGCTGGAAAGACTCCGAAAATTCCCCAGTAAATCAACAGTACCCGTTGTTATCTTAACCGGCAAAACCATAGACGGTGAGGTCAAAGAAAAAGCTCAAAAATTGAAAGTATCGGCTATATTTGCAAAACCATACAATAAACAAAGATTTATAGAAAAAATAAATTCGTTGATAGCGACTTGATTGGTTTTTGTCCCGACTATGGCTGAACTCGATTCTGAATTGGTTGGTCCAGAATCATCGCATTGGGTCAACTTAAGAAAAGCTACAATTATTTTAAAAGAATGGGTCGATGATAAGTACAAGCAAAAAACTAATTCTCATCATTGAAGACAACGCTGATTTTCGTATGTTAGTCAAGGCACGACTGGAAATGAACGGGTACGAAGTTATTACCACCCAAAACGGGTTAGAAGGACTCTCTGCGACAAGAAAAAATAAACCAGACCTCATTCTCCTGGATCTAATGCTTCCAGGTATGGACGGACATAGAATTTGCCGAATGATTAAATTTGATCAAAAACTCAAAGACATCCCTGTTATCATATTAACTTCAAGAGATACCGTCGAGGATGCGGAGCTGGCAAGAAAATTTAGGGCAGATGCGTATATCATAAAAACGGCGAAAAGCGAGATCATATTGAGTGCGGTTAAAAGGCTGCTTAAAAAAAGAACTGCACTATAGAAAAAACGGATCTAAAGAAAATTCCCCCAGTTGGTACGAAAATTATTGTACAGTCCTCAAACACCTCCCCCCAAAACCCTTTCTATCTCTTCCTTTGCTTCCTCAACAGTAAAAACATCTGTTCTGACAGGAAGCCCCTGTTTTCGTAGATTCTGCATGAATCGGCACACATGAGGAAGAACCAGCCCAGCATCTTTAAGTATGGTTTTATCTCGAAATAATTCTACTTTAGAACCATCAAATCGGATTCTTCCCTTTTCCAGAACCACAACTCTTGAAGCTAACCGGGCCACAAGGTCCATGTCGTGTGAAACAAAAATTACTGTCCTTCCTTGACGATGATACCGCTTAAGAATTTCTTCTACTTTACAGGCTCCTTTTTTATCGAGTCCAACGGTAGGCTCATCCAGCACCAGTACCTGCGGTTCCATAGCTAAAACACCGGCAATAGCTACCCTCCGTTTTTCTCCTCCACTAAGCTGAAAAGGAGAAAGTTTTGAAAACCGCTCAAAACCAAGACCTATCAATCTCAGTGAACGGCGAACCCTATCTTCCACTAATTTCTCCGGCAGACCAAGATTCCTGGGCCCAAAGGCTATATCATCATACACTGTTTCCTCAAAAAGCTGGATTTCAGGAAACTGAAACACAAGAGCTACCTTTTTTCGTACCCACCCGAGATTATTCTGAGAACCAGAAATATCTCTGAAATCGACGAGAACTCTTCCCTCTGTAGGCTGGAGAAGGCCGTTAAAGTGCTGAATCAAAGTGGTCTTGCCTGAACCTGTTGCACCTACAATTGCGAGTATTTCCTGAGGGTGCACTTCCAGGGAAATCCCGGAAAGAGCCTCCCGGACAGGAGAAAATGGGGAACAATAAATATAAGTTAAATTTTCAAGTTGAAGTAACATCTTAATTCCATTTCAACTGGAACGCCAACCCCCAGTCGATGAAGTTCCTCTATGTTCTGAAAAACATCTTCTGGAGCTCTATCAAAAACAATTTTCCCGCGGTTCATTACAACCAATCGATCACAGGTTAAAGCTTCCTCTGGATATTGTGTTACCAACAGAATACCCATCTTTCTTGTTTTTATTTCTCTTTCCATAAAATATAGAACCTCCTCTCTCCCCTGCGGGTCTAAAAGAGATGTCGGTTCATCGAGAACTAAATAACTGGGTTTCATCACCCAGACCGAAGCCAGCGCCAATCTCTGCCGTTCTCCTCCAGAAAGCAAATGAGGCGGAGTATCCCTGTATTCTTCGAGATGAAAATGGTGAATAGCTTCCTCAACACGTGCTTTCATTTCCTCTGTGGGAACTCCGAGATTCTCCAGACCAAAGGCAATCTCT
>CAZPNF010000140.1:0-5892 GCA_964587715.1 uncultured bacterium
TTCTTTAACCTGGGACGGCAGGAACGATATGGGACGCACAGTGCTCAACGGTGTTTACATTCTTCTTATGAAAACAGGATATGGAGTAGCAAAGTCTAAGATTGCTGTTGTAAGATAAAATAATTCGTGGACCCGGGATGAAAAAAGCACGTATAATTTTTGTAGTCTGGTTTTTCAGTTTGTGGGCATGTTCTGAACTAATCCATGCGCAGCAAGGAGAGGCCGGCGTAGAGTCTCCTTTTTCTATCGGGGTTGGTGCCCGTGCACTTGGATTGGGTAGTGCTGCCGTAGCTTTTCCCGATGATCCATCAGCTTTTTACTGGAATCCAGCAGGTATGGCAGTAGTAGAGCAGAAGGGGCTGGATCTTTCTTTAACTACTCTCTTTGAAGGAACCCAGTATAATTTTGTTGGTTATGTACATCCTACTATTGCAGCAGGGACATTTGGACTGGGTCTCGAGAGAATTGGAACCGGTGGGATCAGGCATACCGAAAATGTGGGAGGCATGCCAATGGATATGGGTGAATTGAACTACTGGTGGGGAAAACTTACTATTTCCTATGCTGTTACCATTATAAAAGGGTTCACAGTTGGTATTAATTTTAATATGAATCGTCAGGTTCTTGGCTTTTATTCCACAAATGGATTTGGTGCAGATTTGGGAGTTCATCATGCTTTTCCTCAAAAGAAAGGGATTCTAAAAAATCTTTTTGTGGGCTGTGCAATGAGCAACGCTCTTCAGCCGCGTCTCAAATTGGGAACGACTGCTGAAATAATTCCTTATAACATTAGAGCAGGTTTTGCCAAATTAATATTTTTCAGGCAGAATAAAGATCGATGCCTTTTTTTAGTTGATTTTGATAAGGGAGAATACAAAAAATTGAGATACCATTTGGGGGCAGAGTATGCCTGGAAAAGGTTACTGTTTCTGCGTACAGGCTTTGACAACGGAGAAGTAACTTTTGGTGGAGGTTTGCGTTATAATAATTTCCAGTTAGATTATGGGACAGGCAGAATAGCTGATCCAACCTTTTTCCCCAGAAGTCACAGATTTTCTCTTATTTTTTATTTTGGCAGGAGTGTCCCCGAACAAAAACAGCAAAAAGAGGAAGAGAAACGTCAGGAAATTCAGAGAAGACTTCAAGAACAGATGGAGGCAAACCGGCAGAAGAGGATCAATGAGGGACTTAGGGCAGGCAAGGAATACATGGATAAAGGCGATTATTTCAATGCAAGGTTGGAATTTAGCAGAGTTTTGATGGAGGACAAGGAGAACTCAGAGGCTCAGAAATTACTGGAACTTACCACAGAAAAGGAACAGGAATTACAGCGAAAACGAGAGGAAGAGCTTCTCAAGCAGGATAGAGAAAAAGGAAAACGCCAGCGGGATAACGCTTTTGTGAACAAACGTTTTACAGAAGGACTTGCTGAGATGGAAAAGGGCGATTTCCAAAAAGCCATCGAGAAATGGAAGGAAGCCCTTGAAAGAGATCCAACCAACCCGCAGATTAATACCTATATCAAAAAGGCCAGGATTGAACTTGAAAACGAGGTCAATAAACTTATTGCCAGAGCAAAACAGCTCGTTAGGCAGGAGAACCTTTCAGAAGCTTACAAAGTACTGGATCGAGCCAAAACCCAGACTGCTGGGAATCCCGAACTCCACAATAAGGTTCTGGCGCAGATTAAGAATCTGGACAGAGTTGTAAATTTCCTGAGCAATTATCAGGAAGGAGTTCAACGTTATGAAAAAGGGGATTATAAAAATGCTGCTCGCTTTTTTAAAAATGCACTGCAGTTTGACCCCAATAACACCAGAGCGCGTGAGTTTTACAGAGATTCAATAGCCAGATCCAAAGGGAGCAAGCAAGAGATGAGCGAAGATGTTAAGAAAAAATATTACAGAGGAATAAGCCTCTACAGGGATGGTCATTATGAAGAAGCTCTGAAGGTGTGGAGAGAAGCTCTGAAACTCGATCCAAATAATCTGAAGCTCCTGGATGCTATAGAAGGCGTTAAGAAAAAAATTGAGGCTTACAAGAAATGACCTATGTTTAAACGAATGGTTAAGGAAGAATATAAGGTCCCAGCCGAGATAAGCTACCTGGGAGAAATGCGAGATTTTGTTACCCGGGTTGGGCGCAAATACGGCGTAGCAGAACGGACAATCAATGCTTTTAAGTTAGCTATTGATGAAGCTGCAACAAACATTATACGCCATGCCTACAGGGACTGGGATGGGTTTATCACCATAAGGATAATTATTCGGGATAAAAGTGTGGCCGTTTCTATGATAGATCAGGGTCACGCTTTTGACCCCCGGAATGTGCGGGATCCTGATCTTCATAGGTATGTGGATATTGGGAAGAAAGGGGGATTGGGGATATTTATTATCCGCCGCGTCATTGACACCATTGATTATCGTAAAACAGTAGAGGGGAATGAACTCAGGTTAACAAAGAAGAGAGAAGTGTCTCCCCGTAAGAGATTTTTACTCCCCGGTGTTTCTCTTACGATGAAAACCCGTTTTTCCCTCATTGCTTCAGGGATTCTGACTTTCCTTGTTCTCGTAGGGTTCATCTGGAACTATTTCCAACAAGAAGGAAAAATTTTTCAGGAACAGTTGGAGGCAGGTCAGGTACTTGCCAAATCCATGGCTCATAATTGTCTTGATTATCTTGCCAATGAAGAAACATGGGAATTGGCCAGAATTGCAGCCCAGGTCCAGCGTGACCACGCACCGCTTGTTACAGAGGCTCTGGCAATCGATACAACAGGTATTATTCAGGGAGCAGTTCGCACCGATTTTATATTGGAACCTTTTGTTATGCCGAAGAATGCTATCCGAAAGGCTCCAGGCGTATACGAATATACAATGTCCGATGGTAAGGTAGTATACGATATAGTTGAAGCAGCAATTCAGAAAGTTTCGGGTGTTCCCCGACGAATGGGGACGATTCGCCTTTTATTGGACAAATCTGTTATTGACGGGGAGATTGTTAGTGCCCGTAGGAGAGCGCTGTGGCTTTTGGGATTGGTTTTGTTAATTGGTTATTCCGGAGTATTTGTTCTGGTCTACGTGACGATGAGTCCTTTCAAAAAATTATCGGCCTGGATCAGAGCATTAGGCCGTGATGAAGCTCACGAAGAGATGGAGTTTGATTCTTCGGATGAGATTGGTGAAATTGCCAATGCTTTCAACGAGATCACAGAAAAGTTCAGGAAATCTCAGGAGAATCTGGCAGAGCAGGAACGTCTCCAAAAAGAAATGCAGGTGGCCCAGGAAATTCAGCAGACCCTTTTACCTTCTGCTTTTCCGGAAATAGAAGGATACGAAATTGCCTCTTACTACGAAGCTGCTAAAGAGGTAGGCGGGGACTATTTCGATTTTGTAGAAGTAGATAAAGATACCCTTGGCATTGTTGTGGCTGACGTCTCCGGCAAAGGTGTTCCAGGTTCTCTTATTATGACAATGATCAGAACAGCACTAAGAACGGAAGCACGGGGCAACAAAAATGCCGCCGATGTTTTGGCTCGGGTAAACGAGTTTGTCATAAACGATATGAAGAGGGGGATGTTTGTCACAATCTTTTACATCATTCTTGATTCCCATAATCGAACAATAAATTATGCAAGTGCCGGTCACAATCCAATGATTTTGTATAGATCAGAAACAAAGAAAAGTTATTACCTTAATCCCAGAGGATTTCCTATCGGGATCAACTTGCCAGATAATACCCTGTTTAGAAAATCGATTCAGTCCGATACGCTCCGGCTAAGGGAAGGCGACAATCTCATTATTTACACTGATGGGATTACTGAAGCAATGAATTTCCGGAGAGAAAAATTTGGTGAAGAGCGTTTTCTTTCTGTGATTAGAAAATATGGTCATCTTAAAGTAGATCCGTTTGTAGATAAGATCAGCGATGAAATAAAAAACTTTACTGAGGGCTACGCACAAAATGATGATATAACCCTTGTGGCTATCAGGGAAAAGATGAGAGCAGAGGATGTGCTCTTTAATCTCCGGAATCGCATGCTGGAAATGGTTAACAAGGAGGGAATGAGTATAAAGGATGCGTGCCGCGCTGTGGGTGTTTCTACATCTACTTATTATAAATACAAAAAGCGTTTCGAGAAAATGGGAATTGAGGGATTAAAAGAAAAAGTGATGCGTTCGGAGATTGAAGAAAAGCATATCAGCATTGAAGATAAGGCCAAGATTTATGATATTATTAAAGAACATTCTGAGTACGGTGCCAAACGCATAAGCGAGGAATTGAAAACAGAAAAATACGGTTTTACTGATATTGACGAAAGGCGAATTTACGATGAGCTGGTGAGAAGTCATCTAAATACAAAAGATTTACGTATAGCTTTTGTTGAAAAAGGGGAAAAGGGAAAGAGGATGAAACCTCCTGGAACCCCATTCTTAACGTTAGATGGCCAGGTGATTCTTAGTACGGAAATTCACAAACCAAGAGAAGTTGGGGCTCCTCTTGTTGGCTTAGAAAAAGAAGAGAAACTACCTTTAAAAATCAGGGTATCACAGCGGCCGAGAGAAGAAATTTACTCCGGAACAGCGAAAGAAGAAGAGAGCACTGTGCTGGATGAATTCCTGGGTTTTTCTGAAGAGATGACGGATGAGGTCAAAGAGGAAGAACCCTTAGTTTTGTCAGAGAATGATAGTATAGAAATAGAAGAGTCTCCAGAAGTAGTAGAGGAGGAGAAAGAAGAAAAACTAAGGCAAATCCCAATAACAGAAGAAATCGATGAGGTTTTTGATGAATTGATTACGGATGTCGGAGATTTTGTTGACGAAGGGGAAACGGTTTCTGATTCGGAAAACCATCTCGATCTGGAACAGATTCTGGAAACAAAAGAGGACGAATCTTCTGAAGAAATAGTGGAAGACATGATCGAGGATCGAATTTCAAATTCAATTGCAGATGAACTTCTGGACGAAGAAATCGGAATATCCGAAGCTTCAGCAGCAGAAGGTGAGACAGAAACTCCTGAGGAAGAAGGTTTCGTAGATATGATGGAGGGTCTGGGATTTGACCGCAGAACAGTTTTATCGAAAGGAGAAAAGAAGAAGACTAAAAGGCCTCTTGATGCTGCTAACGGTTTAAAGCGAAGACAGCTTTTTGAATCCGGTCTCTGGTTTTATCGGCAGGGACTTTACCAAAAAGCCATTGAGGAATTTAAAAAAGTAATGGGAATAGATCCAAATGCTGTTGATGTTTACCAATGTCTGGGGGATGCTTTTTTCAGGCTGGGAGAATTAGATAAAGCCCGGGAATCGTATGTAAAAGTAAGACAGCTTGATCCTGATAACATCAATGTATTAGAAAACCTCGGTGTTATTTTTGCCAACCGGGGAGACTATAAAAAAGCGGTATGGCAGTGGGGTGAAGTGCTGAAGCATAATCCCGAGAGGCAGGATATTATTGATCGTATTAGAAAAATGCAAAGAGTTATTAGACAACGGTATTCGTAAGAGAGAATGGATAGAAATAGATAAAAGCAAAAGTTTGCTAAAATCAAAGCCTCATCCAGAGAGTTTTTGGGCGAGGCCTTTTTAATGGTCTGAGGGGTATTATGTTTGTTACGTTTTCCATTTTTGAATAATGGAATGTTGACTTGATTTCTTGACTTACTTTTAGTATATTTATCTATCACTTGAATTCACCTCCTGATTGTTATTTCTGTATATTTCTAACTTTTTTTAATATAATAATTTAGGAGGTGAATTTCAAGTCTTTTTATTCCTTATCCGTTAATTTGGGATATAATTTACTTGAGTTAATTACGTGATAAAAAATGGTTTTAATATTACGTAAGTTCAAGTAACAAGTGCAACTGTTAGTATTTTTAAAATAGGGGTTAAT
>CAZPNF010000141.1:0-5883 GCA_964587715.1 uncultured bacterium
GTTTCAGGATTATTGTTTATCATTATGGTTTCATAGCCGATTTCCCTGAGAGCCGTAACAGCGTGAACACAGCAGTAATCAAATTCAATTCCCTGCCCGATTCTGTTAGGTCCACTTCCCATGATGATAATTTTTGGTCTTTTGCTGCAGCGTGCTTCATTTTCGGTTTCGTATGTTCCGTAAAGATACGACGTTTCCGATTCAAACTCTGCAGCGCACGTGTCAACTGTTTTGTAAACAGGCAGGATATTTTCCTCGTCCCGCTTCTTCCGTATTTCCTCTTCGGATGTACCTGCGAGCCGGGAAATCCTTCTGTCTGAAAATCCCATTCTTTTTGCTGATTTCAATGTTTTAGAATTGGGAAGGCCGTTTCCTCTGAGTTTTTTCTCAAATTTTATAATTTCCTCAAGCTGTGCAAGAAACCACGGATCTATTCCTGTTAGATTGTGCAGCTCATCAATTTTTATGCCCCGGCGAAGAGCCTCTCCAATCTGAAATATACGATTGTGGGAAGGCTTTTTCAATTGTTTTTTGAGCTGTTCGTCATCTATTTTTCCGCTAAACTCTAAACCGTAACTTTCAATCTCGAGTGACCGCAGTGCTTTCTGAAATGCTTCTTTGAAAGTTCGTCCAATGCCCATGGTTTCACCGAGGGACTTTATCTGTGTTCCAAGCGTGCGCTCTGTCTGGGGAAATTTTTCAAAATCCCATCGGGGTATTTTAACAACCACGTAATCGATGGTCGGTTCAAAAGATGCAGGGGTTTTGCCTGTAATGTCGTTGGGTATTTCATCCAGCGTAAGGCCAACAGAGAGCTGGGCAGCGATCTTTGCAATTGGGAATCCTGTTGCTTTTGAAGCTAAGGCAGAACTTCTTGAAACTCTGGGGTTCATCTCTATGACAACCATCCGCCCATTTCTGGGATTGACTGCAAACTGGATATTCGATCCACCTGTTTCCACACCAATTTCTCTTATAATCGCTATAGCAGCATCCCGCATGAACTGATACTCACGGTCAGTAAGAGTCTGTGCAGGAGCTACTGTAATGGAGTCGCCGGTGTGAATGCCCATCGGGTCAAGATTTTCTATGGAACAGATAATAACAACATTATCCTTGAGATCTCGCATCACCTCTAATTCAAATTCTTTCCAGCCGACAATTGATTCTTCAATCAGAACTTCACTAATCGGACTGTGGTTAAGACCCCACTCTACCTGCTTCTGATATTCCTCTACGTTGTAGGCAATGCTCCCGCCTGTTCCTCCCAGAGTGTAGGCAGGTCGAATAATTGCTGGATACCCTACTTCTGAAATCAAATCCATTGCTTCGTCAAGATTTCTTGCAAATCCTCCTTTGGGGAGATCCAGCCCGATTCTGGACATTGCCTTTTTGAAAAGCTCCCTGTCTTCTGCCTTCTGAATGGATTTCAGTTTAGCACCTATGAGCTCTACTCCAAAGCGATCCAGTACTCCTGCCTCAGCCAGCTCAACACCAAGATTAAGACTTGTCTGTTCTCCCATTGTCGGGAGAAGAGCATCGGGCCGCTCCTTTTCAATAATTTTTGCAACAGTTTTTAAATTGATTGGCTCGATGTAGGTTTTATCAGCCAGTTCAGGGTCTGTCATGATGGTTGCAGGATTTGAATTAACGAGAATGATTTCATATCCCAGGTTTTTTAAAGCCTTGACTGCCTGGGTTCCAGAATAGTCGAATTCGCATGCCTGACCAATGACGATTGGGCCTGAACCTATAATTAAAATTTTGTTAATATCTTCTCGTTTTGGCATATTGGGTTTAAGTAACTAAAGTGTCTAAAGTTAAAAGTGCCTAAAATTTAAAACGATTGGTTCCTTCTCATTATCTCATAAAATTTTTTGAAAAGATAAAGTGAATCGTGGGGGCCTGGTGATGCTTCAGGATGATACTGGACAGAAAATATTGGATAGTCCTGATGTTCGATTCCTTCAACAGTCCCGTCGTTCAAATTGATATGTGTCACAGTGAAACCCGCATTTTTTAATGAGTCCTCATCCAGTGCGAAGATGTGGTTCTGTGCCGTTATTTCAATGGTGTTTGTCCTGAGATTCTTCACAGGGTGATTACTCCCATGATGGCCAAATTTCAGCTTGTATTTTTTAGCTCCCAGTGATAGTCCAAGAATTTGATGTCCCAGACAGATGCCAAAAATTGGGCGAAAACCCACAAGTCTGCGGATAGTTTCCACAGCATAAGTAACCCCGGAAGGATCTCCCGGTCCGTTTGAGAGAAAGATTCCATCAGGAGACATCTTTTTTATCTCCTCAGCAGAAGTTGAGGCAGGTACTCTTATTGGTCTCATCCCGAAAGAAGTCAGCAGCCGGAGGATGTTGTGCTTAATTCCAAAATCAAAACTAACTACTTTAAATCTATCTTTACCTGGAGGTTTTATCTCTTTGTAATACCATTTATTCGGGATGCCTGTTTCCCATTCCTCAACATTTTTCACAGTAACATACTGTACAAGATCCCTTCCTTCTATTTTGGGATGATTTTTCAGTTTTTCTTTTAGTTGAGTAATAGAGAGACCTTCACTGGAGAGGATGCCCATCATGGATCCCTTTTCACGAATATGGCGGGTAAGTTCGCGGGTGTCTATCTGATGAATTCCACATATATTATGTTCTTTCAGGTAACTCTCCAGGCTTTGTTGAGACCTGTAGTTGCTTGGAGTTGAGCACAGCTCCCGGACAACAAATCCCTCTACCTGAGGTTTAACAGATTCAACATCTTCAGCATTAATTCCATAATTCCCGATGTGGGGGTATGTCATCGTTACAATCTGTCCCTTGTAGGAAGGATCTGTTAGAATTTCCTGATACCCTGTCATGCCCGTGTTGAAAACAACTTCTCCAACTGCAGTTCCTTGAGCTCCGAATCCCTCACCGCGAAATATTTTCCCATCCTCTAAAATCAGTACTACTTTCACTAAGTTACCTTTAATTTAAAAAACAAGTTAATTGTTTTATTAGTAAGATTCAAGATTTTTTTGTAAATTCTCAATTCTATAAACTCCGGATAAAAACAGATATGAAAAAGCCCACTATTAGTGGAACTTGTCAAAATAACGATTTTCAGTAATGCGGCTTTATGTTATTTTTATCGTACAGATGAGAATTTACAAAAGTCTAGTTATTAAATAAGTTTTTTGGCCCTCTCTATCTGGATTTTCACTTCTTCAGGCCTGGTCGATCCTGCACTTTTTTTCTGGTTTACAGAGCGAACTGGATCAAAGATTTCAAATACCTTTTCATCAAAAAGTAGGCTGAATTTTTTTAATTCTTCGAGTTTCAGCTCATTAAATTTTTTGCCTTCTCTTTCTGTATGATAAACAATTGCACCGACAATACCGTGTGCTTCTCTAAAAGGAATTCCCTTTTTGACCAGATAGTCAACCATGTCAGTGGCAAAAAGAGAAGGGTCTATCTTATTTTGAATTTGTTCTTTATCGAGTTTTATCTTTGAAACTACCTGCTCAAAGACCTCAAGAACTCTTAGTGTATTTTCCACCCCACTATGAAGAGGGATTTTATCTTCCTGTAGATCTTTGTTGTATGTCAGAGGAAGACCTTTTAGAACAACAAACAACTGAGCCAAATTTCCGAAAAGCTTTCCAGAACTTGCCCGGATAAGCTCAAAAAAATCCGGATTTCTCTTCTGGGGCATGAGACTGCTCGACGTGGAGATTGTATTTGCCAGGAGAATATAGCCGAATTCACGGGATGAGAAAATAATAAAGTCTTCAGCGTATCGCCCCAGATCAAGAAGAATGATAGAAAACACAAAGAGAGTTTCAAGGATAAAACTTCTGTCAGCAACTGAATCCATTGAATTTTCTGTTATCGAACCAAATCCCAATATCTCGCTCAGATACTCTCTGTCAATAGGCAGAGTTGTTCCTGCCAGAGCTCCTGCGCCGAGCGGGAGTTTATCAATGACTCTGTTGATTTAATGCCTTTTAAGAAACAGGAATAATATCAATATACACTAATCTCTAATAATTGTTCTTTGAAAATTTCTTCGAGAACCTTTAAAAGCTCACATTGATTGAAAATTCATTGAAATAGGATATTCCATAGTCTTATTACGCATATCCTGGTTCCAAATATCCGTACTTCTCCCCGTGGCGAATAAACCGCTTCACATTGCAGGCAAGCGCTGCAAAAGTCAACTGTAATTTTGTACGACTTCTTTTCCTATGTCTGGATTTTCGCATACCATGCGCACGGGTCAATTCCGATACGGTTGCCTCAACACCTGCCCTGATTGCACATTCCTTACGATATTTTGGATCACTCATGTACTGGTGATGCCGAACAGCTCCAATATACTCAACTTCATCAACAGTATAAGTGGCAGCACGTTTACCAATTTTAACAGGACACCTACTGGCAAAATGACAAGAGCTGCAAATATCACAGTCAAAATGAACAATGATTTTACCTGTTTTCTCACTCCTGTTCTGATCTTTGGGGACTTGACCATTCGGACACTTATTGATTGTTAATTCCTCTTTCTGTTCGTCATAAGTTGTATCAAAATCGCCTGCATCTAATGGCCGGTCTTCGCTTTGATAAGATTCAAACGATTGAGAACGACCTGCCGTGGGGCCTTCAAGTTCGATCCCTTTTTCTTTTGAATCTAATATGGTTTGACCATTTACAAAACCCGCATCTCCATACTGCTTATCGGGCTTGAAGCTATTTTCGATCAGTCGATCTTGAACCCCAGGCTGCTCTTTCGTATCGTGTTTGGTCGCTTCATTGTCACTGACATCTGTAATGAACTGCGTTTTATTCTCAGGATCGCATGTCTCGGTTACTGTGCCCTTGTCTCCTGTAACACGTTGCTTGCCCTTGCGAACATACCGTGCTTCAGGGTTGTGAGGTGTACAAATGGTATCCTTATCAGGTTTTTCCTTAATCACAATTTCTGGATCTCTCTCAGTTGATTCTTTTACTTCACACTGTTGATTGAACACCTTACATAATATCATGAAGGTATCATAATTCTTGATCTTTTTGTGGTTTTCAAAAGCACATTTGAGCCTGTACATATCACGAGCCATCAGGGAAATCTTTTTCTTGGCAAGGTCTTGATCTTTCTCTGTAAGATCAAAATTGTTTTCAAGGTAATCTTGTGATAATTGATCCTTTATCTTTTCATAAAGGCCAGGTTTTTGTTTGCGTAATGTTTGCAAAAATTTCCGAATCGTTTCTTTAAACAGTCCATAGCGAGATAGAATCCTGAGCCAGCCATGAATGAAAAACGAATCGGTTCGTTGCATCTTAACAGAGGTACCACAAGCTTTGATAAATGAATCTGTTATTTCTATAAAAAGCTCTCTGGTTGTATCATCGGCTTCAAGACGCTGATAAAATTTGAAAAGCGTTGTATGATCTATATAGCCTTCCCCAACAGGAGTATTGGTGGCAATTAACCAGTCCATACGTCTTGTAAACATAAATTCAGCAGAACGCCATGTTAACTTTTCCATACCCATGAATATAAGTATGGATATCATTGTTTTAATAGAGGCATTCGGCTTGCCTCTGGTTTCATGATAAAAATGTTTGAACTTCTCTTCATCAATTAAAGGGAGAACTCTCTCTTTGTAAATAAAGCACCAGTCTGTGTCCGGAAGTGCCCCAGGAATGGAATTCTCTACCTCAAACATAGAAGATTGAGGACTTGTTGGGCGAAACATAAATATTTCCTTATCTTGGAACTATCATTAGAATAAACAACATCTTAATTTAACAAAATATGCCCAAAAAGTCAAGTGTTTATTTTATTTATTTTCAAAAGGTTAAGTTAGTTTTGGCATTAAATCAACAGAGTCAT
>CAZPNF010000142.1:0-5883 GCA_964587715.1 uncultured bacterium
TGCCGTGGAGTATTTTATAAGCTACTACGATTATTACCAGCCAGAAGCCTACATCCCATCAACAGATACCTATATAGAAAAAGATACATCTATAAATGATGAAATAGACAGGCTGCGGTTAAGAGCAACGAGTTCTTTACTGGAAAGGGAAGATGTTATTATAGTAGCTTCTGTCTCCTGTATTTATGGTCTTGGTTCACCCCGTGACTTTCGGGAGCTTCTTCTCTTCTTAGAAAAGGGTAGAGAGGTTGATCAAAGAAAGATCATGGAAAGGCTTATTGATATACGTTATACGAGAAACGACGTGGATTTTCATCGTGGAACTTTTAGAGTTCGCGGAGATGTAATTGAGATATTTCCTGCTTATGAAGAACGTGCAGTTCGAGTTGAACTCTGGGGAGACAGAATCGAAAATCTTGCTGTTATCGACACGCTGACAGGTGAGGTGGTAGAGGAGAAAGAGAGACTGGCTATTTATCCTGCAAAGCATTTTGTTACCACCTATCCGAAATTAAAAACAGCCATACGTGCAATTGAGGAGGAATTAGAGGAACGATTGAGATATTTCCGTTCACAGGGTAAACTCCTGGAAGCCCAGCGCTTAGAGTCGCGCGCGCACTACGATATTGAAATGATGGAGGAAGTGGGTTACTGCACTGGAATAGAAAATTACTCCCGTCACTTATCGGGGCGAAAACCAGGCGAAAGGCCTTCCTGTCTCATTGATTATTTTTCCAGAGATTTTTTGTTAATTATTGATGAATCCCACGTAACTGTTCCCCAGATTCGGGGAATGTACAATGGAGATCATGCGCGGAAGGTAACCTTAGTGGAACACGGTTTCCGTCTGCCTTCTGCACTGGACAACCGTCCATTAAAATTTGATGAATTTGAATCTATGATAAATCAGGTAATTTTTGTCTCAGCCACACCAGCAGATTATGAATTGGAGAAGTGTGGTGGTGTAGTGGTAGAGCAAATAATCCGTCCTACAGGACTTATGGATCCTCAGGTGATTGTCAGACCCACAAAGGGGCAGATAGACGATCTTATCAAAGAGATCCGGAACCGTGTAAAAAAACATCAAAGAGTTCTGGTAACAACTCTAACTAAAAGAATGGCAGAAGACTTAGCTGATTATCTTTCTAATCTGGATATCAGAGTAAGATACCTCCATTCTGAAATTGATGCACTTGATAGAGTAGAGATTCTTCGCGGTCTTCGTCTGGCAGATTTTGATGTATTAGTAGGAATTAACCTTCTGAGAGAGGGATTGGACCTGCCGGAAGTTTCCTTAGTTGTTATTTTAGATGCAGACAAGGAAGGATTCTTGCGTTCAGAGCGTTCTCTCATGCAGACAGCAGGCAGGGCCGCACGAAACGTAGACGGAACTGTGATTCTCTATGCAGATAAAATTACGGATGCAATTCGTAATCTTCAGAAAGAAACTGCCCGGAGGCGGGAACTCCAGCGGAAATATAACGAAGGGCACGGAATAACTCCGAAGACTATTTATAAAACTGTGAAAGAAATTATGGCAGCTACTTCAGTGGCTGACTCAAAATCTTCTGTTCCAATAGTTTCAGAGAAAAATTTTAGCACACTATCAAAATTGGAGAGAGAGGAAATAATTGATACGCTGGAAAGGGAGATGCTTTCAGCGGCAGAAAGACTTGAGTTTGAACGAGCTGCCGAACTGCGTGATGAAATTGAAATGCTTCGGAATGAAAAAAAGAAAAAGGGGAAACGGTTTCGATATTCAAGGAGGTGAAAATGAGAGTTCTGGTAGTAGGAAGTGGTGGAAGAGAACATGTCTTGGTATGGAAAATTCTCCAGAGCCCAAAAGTAGAGAAAGTTTTTTGTGCTCCTGGGAATGGTGGAATTGCTCAAATAGCTGAGTGTGTGGACATTGAAGCAACTGATATTAAAACTCTTCTCCATTTCGCTCAGAAAAAGAAAATAGATTTAACTGTGGTAGGACCTGAACTTCCGTTAACGCTTGGTATTGTGGATCGTTTCCGTGAAAAGGGACTTACAATCTTTGGCCCTACTGAAAAGGCTGCTGCGATTGAGAGCAGTAAAGGGTTTGCCAAAGATTTTATGGCTAAATATCGCATTCCTACAGCGGAATATCAAATCTTTGCAGATCCAGAAGAAGTCATTCAATACATTCACAAGAAGGAACCGCCTCTTGTCCTGAAAGCCGATGGTCTAGCTGCAGGTAAAGGAGTGCTGGTTTGCAAGAGCAGGGATGAAGCTTACGATGGTGTCGATAAGATTATGAAGCAAAAGATCTTTGGTGATGCTGGAAACCGCCTTATTGTAGAGGAGTTTCTCAGGGGGGAAGAAGCATCTGTTCTATCAATTACTGATGGGAAAGACATTGTAACTCTTCCCCCTGCTCAGGATCACAAGCCTGTATTTGAAGGGGACAGAGGACCGAATACAGGAGGGATGGGAGCATATGCGCCGGCTCCAGTGGTGAGTCCTAAACTTCTAAAAACAATCAGAGAAAAAGTTCTCCTTCCTACAGTACGAGGGATGGAAAAAGAGGGAAGACTCTATCAAGGTGTGCTTTATGTGGGTTTAATGATTACACCAGAAGGACCAAAAGTTCTGGAATTTAACTGCCGATTTGGAGATCCTGAAACGCAAGCCATCCTTCCTCTTTTAGAAACAGATATTGTTGAATTAATAAAAGCATCCATTGAGGGACGTGTAAAAGATGTATCTCTTGCAGTACGTAACGAAGTTGCTGTTTGTGTAATCATGGCTTCCGGTGGTTATCCTGGATCTTATAAAAAAGGGGAAATAATTTACGGTCTGGATCAAATTCCTTCTGATGTTCTTGTTTTTCATGCAGGGTCAAAAATTAAAGGGAAAGATATAGTCACTGCTGGCGGAAGAGTGCTAGGTGTAACAGCTTTGGCCAGCACTATCGAAGCAGCCATTGAGAAAGTATACAAAGCAGTAGGCAAAATCACCTTTGATGGAGCGTACTACCGGGGGGACATCGGTTATAGAGCGTTGCGGAGATAAAATCGAATGAAAATGAAAAAGGAGCTTTCTCTTCTTGGCATTTTTGCAATTTCTTCTGGTGCCATGATCAGTTCTGGTCTATTTGTCCTGCCGGGTCTGGCTTTTGCAAAGGCTGGTCCTGCAATGATTCTTTCTTATCTCCTTGCTGGTTTCTTAATTATTCCCAGTTTGTTGGCAAAAGCTGAACTTGCTACGGCCATGCCCAGGGCAGGTGGAACTTATTTTTTTATCGAAAGGAGTTTGGGCCCAGCACTTGGGACGTTTGGAGGATTAGCTAATTGGTTTTCACTGAGTTTTAAGAGCGCATTTGCACTTGTTGGTATTGGGGCATTTGCCGTCCTTGTTTTCCCGGGTATTTCCCCACTACAGATTAAACTCATTGCTGTAGCAGGCTGTTTTGTCTTTACAGTCTTGAACATTCTCAGTGTCAAAGAGACAGGCCGCATTCAGATTATTCTAGTTTTTGGTTTGATGGCAATTGTTGTTTTTTACATTGGCAGAGGGTTTATTTCCACTCACCCGGATCGGTATGTCCCGTTTATGCCCACGGGTCTCTGGTCAGTTTTTTCAACAGCAGGTTTGGTTTTTATTTCTTTTGGTGGGCTGACCAAAATTGCAAGCGTTGCTGAAGAGGTAAAGAATCCTGCACGAAATATTCCGCTGGGCATGTTTTCTTCTTTTCTTATTGTGACTCTACTTTACGTTTTAGCTATTGGAGTAACCGTAGGGATTGTTGATGGAAAGGAATTGAACGGTTCCCTGTTCCCTCTCTCTCTGGGAGCTGGACATTTAATTGGACCAGCGGGGACTATAATTCTGAGTGTGGGAGCAATTGTTGCTTTTATTACAACTGCCAATTCAGGGATTCTTGCTGCTTCGCGTTCGCCCATGGCAATGAGTCGTGATCAGTTATTGCCAAAATTTTTTGATAGAGTTAGTCATAGATTCAGGACACCCTACGTTTCTATTCTTTTTACCAGTGGTTTCATGATCTGCGTGATCTTTTTCTTGAGTATCGAAAACCTTGTAAAAACAGCTTCAACACTCATGATTCTTCTTTTTATAATGTTGAACATTTCATTGATAGTTATGCGAGAGAGTAAAATACAGAATTATCGTCCAAAATTCAGAGCCCCATTATACCCATGGTTGTCAATAGCTGGATTGATATCGTATGCTTTTCTACTCATTGAGATGGGTAAGATTCCTCTCTTGATCAGTGGTGGTTTTTTTCTTTTAGGATGGATCAGTTACTGGAGCTATTCGCGTGTACGCGTACATCGCAAATCGGCACTTATGCACGTTGTGGAACGGGTCACTGCTAGGGAATTAGTGGATAAAACTCTTGAGAAAGAGTTGAGAGAAATTGTGATTGAGCGAGATGAAATAACTGAAGATCGCTTCGACCGTTTAATCAAAAAGTGCAAAATTCTTGATTTACCTGAGTCAATTCCAATAGAAGATCTTTTTCATCAAATTTCCGAGATTCTTTCGGTCCGCCTGAAAGTGGGGAAGGAGCTTTTGTACAAGAGTTTCATGCAAAGAGAGAAAGAATCGTGTACTGTCATCCGCTCTGGGTTGGCCATACCGCATATTATTGTGCCGGGAAATAAAAAATTTGATGTGCTTCTTGTAAGATGTTGTGCCGGCCTTTTCTTCTCATGTAGTCCTGCACCAGTCTACACGATGTTTGTTCTCGCTGGATCCATAGACGAAAGGAACTATCATCTTCGGGCATTGATGGCTATTGCAGAAATAGCTCAGGAAGCAGATTTCGAAAAAAAGTGGCTTGAAGCCAAAAGTACTGAGGAGTTACGCGACTTGATTATTTTATCAACCAGAAGAAGGGAAGGTTTTGTGTGAATAAGACAAAAAATGAATCTTTTGAGCAAGGCTATAACAGTTCTTTTGATTGTGTGTGATGAAAATATTGCAAAATTAGCTGATGGGAGGAGAGAAAATACAGAATGAAAAAAGTAGCATTTCAGGGCGAAAAAGGTGCTTTCAGCGAAGATGCAGCCTACCACTATTGGGGTAACAATATTGTTCCTCTACCTTGTAAATATTTTAGAGATGTTTTCGAATCGGTTACTGATGGAAAAGCCGATTATGGTATTATCCCGGTTGAAAATTCTCTTACAGGGAGTGTTCACCAGAATATTGATCTTCTGTTAGAATTTGATCTTTCAGTTTTAGGAGAAATCATTCTTAAGATTCAACATAATCTTCTTATATTAAAAAAGATGGCTCTAAAAGAAATTAAGAATATCTATTCTCATCCACAGGCACTTCAGCAGTGTTCAGAGTTTATCGAAAGCATGAAACACTGCGAGATTCGATCTATGGATGATACGGCTGGATCGGCTCGTTATATTAAAGAACGCCAAAAAAATGACTCCGCTGCTATTGCCAGTCTCCGGGCAGGGAGAGAATATGGTTTACAGGCAATAAAAAAGAACATAGAAAATAATCATCAGAATTTTACTCGTTTCTTAATTGTTGCAAAAAATCCTCAAATTCCTGCCAGAAGTGCAAAAACTTCTGTTGTCTTCAGTGTGAAAGACGCTCCTGGTGCTCTTTTTAAGACGCTGGCTGTTTTTGCTCTTCGAGATATAAATTTGCTTAAGATTGAATCCCGACCGCTTCAGAAAGGTCCGTGGAAGTATTGGTTCTACCTTGATTTTGAAGGAAATATGGAAGAAGAAAAATGCAAGAATGCAATTAATCATTTACAGGAGATTACGATCTTTTTCAAAGTATTGGGCTCTTATCCGCCTGGTAAGGTTGTGAAATAAGGTTCTTCACGAAAATGCGTACTTTATAATTCATTCATAACAACATCAT
>CAZPNF010000143.1:0-4249 GCA_964587715.1 uncultured bacterium
TCAACGGCAATTGCTGCTGATTTCTTTAAAGAATCAGGCATCGAGGCTGTACTTCTTGATGCCAGAGAGCTGGTTATCACTGACGATACTTTTACTCACGCACATCCCATTGAAAAACTCACATTCAAAGCCGCTTTTAATTCTATCCATCCGCTGATAGAGTCCGGAAAAGTTCCTGTGGTTCAGGGATTTATAGGTTCTAGTCGCAGTGGTGAAACCACAACTCTGGGATTCGAAGGTTCAGATTTTACAGCAGCTCTTTTTGGAGCAGCACTTAATGCTTCTGATATTGAAATATGGAAAGATGTTTCCGGTGTTATGACAGCAGATCCCTCCATCTATAAAGATGCTCGTACTGTAAAAATTCTCTCTTTTAAGGAAGCGGCAGAACTTACATTCTGGGGGGCCAAAGTTCTCCATCCATCTACAATTGAGCCTGCGCAGAAAGGAGGAATTACTATTCATGTCTATAATTCTAAGAATAAGGAAAAATCCGGGACAGTTATTACAAACAGAGTGAGCAGTGGTACAAATCTGATTAAATCCATCACATACAAACGAGATGTTTCTATTCTCAGTTTATCTTTAAATCCTTCAATTTCACCGCGGACATTTTTTGAATCTCTATTCGAGATATTTGATCGCCAGAGTCTAATGCCGTATCTTGCATCAGCCATCGAAACCAACATCTCTTTTGTTTTCCCTTCGTCTGTCAATTATGATATTTTAACTAAAGATCTGGTTTCTTTTGGTAAAGTATCAATTGCCAGAAACAAAGCTACTATTTCTCTTGTAGGAGAAAACCTCCGCACTACTCAAAATTTTGCAGGTACTGTTTTTCAGGCTCTTGGTGAGATTAAAGTTGAGATGTTTTCCCATCTGAATTCACTTATTAATTTTACTTTTGTGATAGACGAAGCTGATCTTACCTCTGCAGTTGTCAAACTCCATGAGTTTTTCTTTAGTGAACTGGATCCAGAGGTTTTTCAATAACTCTAAACAAAAAGAGAGCAGGAGAAATGAAAATTGCATTAATTGGATACGGAAAGATGGGTCGTATGGTTGAAGCAGTTGCTATACGGCACGGATTTGAAATTAAAGAACGTTTCATGGATGTACGGCCCATTTGTTCAGACAGCGAAACAAAAACTTTACTGAAAGATGTTTCCGTGCTTATTGATTTTTCAATTCCAGAAGCAGTACTCGGGAATATACAGGCTGCCTGTGATCTATCCAAAAACATAGTGGTTGGTACGACTGGCTGGTATAAGCAGCTTGAAGATGCAAAAAAAATGGTTGAAAAAAGTAATATTGGTATGGTCTATGCCTCCAATTTTTCTCTTGGAATAAATCTTTTTTACAGAGTTGTTGAACGAGCAGCAGAGCTTTTCAAAAAATTTGAGAGTTACGATCCTTTTATAGAAGAAGCTCACCATAAATTCAAAAAGGATTCTCCTTCAGGAACTGCCTTGGTGTTGAAAAAAATCGTTGAAGACCAATACGGCGAGAAAAACATTCCTGTCACCAGTGTCCGTGCTGGATACATTCCAGGTAAGCACAGGGTAAGTTTTGATTCACTGGTGGATACTGTTTCTCTTGAACACACAGCAAGAAACAGGGAAGGCTTTGCCGAAGGAGCTGTTTTAGCTGCTGAATGGATTGAAAATCGTAAAGGCTTTTTTGAATTCCAGGAAGTACTGAAAACGTTTGGATGAAAAAAGAGGTGTTGTGCAATGAAAAAAATTAAGGATCTTCAAGGCTGCGGTACTGCATTGGTTACGCCATTTAAGGCTGACGGTCGGCTTGATGAAGAAGCGTTGAGAAAATTGGTGGATTTTCAGATCAGCGAAGACATTGATTTTCTTGTGCCGTGCGGAACCACAGGTGAGAATCCCACTCTTACTCTTGATGAACATCTTCGGGTTGTGGAAATTGTTGTTGAGCAGTCTCGGGGAAAAGTGCCGGTTATTGCTGGTGCTGGAGGTTACAGTACAGCAATGGTTATTGAGCTGGCAAAAAAAGTGGCAAGCCTCGGGGTTGATGGATTACTTTCTGTAACACCATATTATAATAAGCCTACTCAGGAAGGACTCTATCAACATTACAAAACCATTGCTGAGGCTGTTAATCTGCCGATTATTCTCTACAATGTTCCGGGAAGAACTTCCACAAATCTATTACCCGATACAGTTGTTCGACTCAGTGAAATTGACAACATCATCGGTATTAAGGAGGCATCTGGAAACATCAGTCAGATTGGTGAACTTGCAGTAAAAGTGCCAAAAGATTTCAAAATTATTTCTGGAGACGATGCCAATGCACTGCCACTTATTGCTTTTGGGGGGGTAGGTTTGATTTCTGTGGTTTCGAATCAGATTCCCAGAATAATGGTAGAGCTAACTCATCTCTGCTTGAAAGGAAATTTCAAAAAGGCGATGGAACTCCAGCGGAAACTTTACAAACTCATGAAACTCAATTTTGTTGAAACAAATCCTATCCCGGTAAAAGCTGGTCTTGCAATGATGGGTCTGATAGAGGAAAAATACCGCCTTCCACTCGTCCCAATGAAAAATGAGAACAGAGAAAAACTGCGTCTTGCTCTGGAAGAGCTACTCCAGAGAAAACTTTAAAGCATCTTCAGCGTGGATGGCAGATGTATTAAACAGAGGTAGTTGAGAATCTTTTTCACCTATAAGCAGGGGGATCTCAGTACAGCCAAGAATAACTCCCTCTGCTCCTTGTGGGCCGAGGCGATTGATAATTTCGATGTAAAGCTCTTTTGATTTTTCTTTTATTTCTCCTCTTCCCAGTTCATCGAAAATAATCCTGTTTACTGTCTGCTGGTCGGATTCATTGGGAACAAGAGTTTTTATACCGAACTTTGCAAGACCTTCTTTATAGAAGTTCTCTCTCATTGTAAACATAGTGCCGAGAAGCCCGACATTTTCTATCCCTCTTTTCTTGATAGCATTGGCAGTTGAATCAATTATACTCAGCAGAGGAATGGGTGATTTCTGCTCAATTTCATGAAAGACCTTGTGCATTGTATTTGTAGCAATTACGGCAAAGTCTGCTCCGGCATTCTTTAGTGAGACCACAGCTCCTGTGAGTCCTTTAGCAATGGCATTCCAGTTTCCAATATTCATCCAGTCCACGTACTGCTGGAAAGAAACACTGTAAATAATCACTTCAGGGAAAGCGTAATCAGAAAATCTTTTGTAGTATGTCTGGATTATGTGTCTGTAATAGTAAATTGTTGATTCAGGGGTCATTCCTCCCACGATACCGATGGTTTTTGGCATGTTATACCTCCGAGGTTTGTTATACATTAGGTAATATAATAAACCTCAGTAAAGAATCAAGACAAATTTTTCTTAACCTGAATTATTCATAAATTAAGGATGTTTGTGCTTGACATTCAAGAGAAGTTTTACTAAAATAGGTTATTCAGAAAGTGCGCCCGTAGCCCAATTGGATAGAGCGCTGGCCTCCGGAGCCAGAGGTTTTGGGTTCGAGTCCCAACGGGCGTACAAAGAGTAATAACTTTTTTTCAAATGAAAGATAAATATTTTACATCTGAGAACATTGGTAAGAAGTCGCTGGAAATGCTCCAAAAACTGGAGACATTCAAGAAAGCATACAGGTTTAAGTATGCACCCGAAAAATCCGCGTTTCTCATTCTTGATATGCAAAGATTCTTTCTTGACGAACGTTCCCATGCGTTTATTCCAAGTGCTTTGCCCATTATTCCGAGAATTAAGAAGATTGCTGAAAGGTATATAAAAGTAGGATTACCAGTAATTTTGACCCGTCACTTGAATTCGGTGGAAGATGCCGGACTCATGGCTCAGTGGTGGAAAGATTTAATTACGGAAAAAGATGAATTAAGCGAAATTATTCCAGAACTCAATCTGCCAGATGCTACCCTTATTTGTAAAACACAATACGATGGATTTTACGACACATCTCTTGAAAGCCTTTTGAAAGAGAAGGACGTCCGTCAATTGGTTATTACAGGGGTTATGACCCATCTCTGTTGCGAAACAACAGCACGATCGGCTTTTGTCAGAGGATTTGAGGTATTATTGCCAATAGACGGAACTGCCACTTATAACGAAGATTTTCATTGGGCGACTTTCCTTAATCTGTCTCACGGTTTTGCCGTGCCTGTGCTAACTGAAGAATTACAAAATGCACTGGAGTCATTCCAAAATGGACATTAAGGATGTAGTTATAATAGGTGCAGGAC
>CAZPNF010000143.1:4259-5875 GCA_964587715.1 uncultured bacterium
ACCTGCAGGTATAGCCACAGCAATTCAGCTGAGGCGTTACAATATTAAACCGTTGCTTTTGGAAAAGAAAGCCATTGGCGGGCTTTTAAGGAACGCACATTTGGTAGAAAACTATCCGGGTTTTCCTGAGGGAATAAGCGGGTTGGATCTCGTCGAACTTTTTAAAGAACAGTTAAAAAATGCTTGCATTACTGTAAACTTTGAAGAGGTTGTGAAATTAGAATATGGGGAGACTCTATTTTTTACAAAGACAAACCGTCGAGAGATTGAATCAAGCATCGTGGTCATTGCCACAGGGACAAAACCTAAAAAGATTTCTAATCTTTTTATTTCGAATGGTATCAAAAATCGCATATTTTATGAAATCGTTCCGATTCTTGGGACCGAGAATAAGAAGATCGCAATTATCGGAGGCGGTGATTTGGCTTTCGATTACGCGTTCAATCTGTCTCAGAAAAACGAAGTTGTTATTTGTAATAGGAGTGATCGGATAAAGTGTATTCCAGTGCTTCAGGAAAGATGTCTGAAATCTGAAAATATTTCATATTTGTTCAATGTAGACGTTAGTGAAATAAATAAGGAAGCCAATAAAATAATCTTAACTTACCTCAGCGATAGTCAAAAAGAAAACCAAATTTCTGTAGATTATTTGATTGTTGCTATCGGAAGAGAACCCTCCCTTGAATTTTTAAACAGCAAACTCAAGAAAAATTTTGAGAAACAGATAAAAGGAAACAAACTTTATACGGTGGGGGATATTCAAAATGATTTTTATAGGCAGACGGCCATTTGCGTAGGGGATGGCGTGAAGGCAGCGATGAAAATTCATAGAATTATCAGAAGAGAAAAACCATGAAAATAATCGCGAAAACCGGAAACGAAGAGATTGCTACAGTGTACATCGGAGAAATGGACAATGGAAAACGGATCGAATTCGTTGAATCGGTACAGCCTCCTATTCCAAGAGAAAAGAAATGGGTTTTGATTATTTCCACTCTGTATGGATGCCCTGTAGGCTGTCCTTTTTGCGATGCCGGTAACTATTATCAGGGAAAGCTTTCTAAAAGTGAACTAATCTCCCAGATCGATTATATGGTAAAAAAACGTTTCCCTGACAGAAATGTACCAATTGGAAAGTTTAAGATTCAATTTGCAAGGATGGGCGATCCGGCATTTAATCAAAATGTTCTTGATGTACTGGAAGAGCTTCCAGAATTGTACGATGCTCCCGGACTTTTACCCGCACTGTCTACAATCGCTCCTAAAGGGTCTGATAGATTTTTCTATAGATTATTGGAGATTAAAAACAATATTTATAAAGAACGATTTCAACTACAATTTTCTATTCATACCACAGATACAAAGTTAAGGGATTGGATGATTCCAGCAAAAAAGTGGGATTTGGAGAAAATAGGTGAATATGGAAAGACATTTTACAGAAAAGCAGAGAGAAAAATAACCCTTAACTTTGCACTGGCAGAGGGAATGCCAATTAACCCAGATGTTCTTTTACACTATTTTCCTCCGACTAATTTTTTAGTCAAAATAACTCCTGTGAATCCTACCTATCGGGCAAGCAAAAATAAAATATCGTCCCACATACTGCCAGATAAAGA
>CAZPNF010000144.1:0-5833 GCA_964587715.1 uncultured bacterium
TGGGGCATTTGTCCAGGCTGTCAGGAATACCATCGTTGTCGTTGTCCAGATCTGGAATCCCATCATTATCCTGGAAACCATCAATATCCTCTGGAAGGTTTGGAGCTCCGTCCTTATCGTCAGGGATACCATCATTATCATTGTCCAGATCAGGAGCTCCGTCGTCGTCCTGGAAACCGTCAAAATCCTCAGCTTCGTAAGGGGCTTTATCAAGTTTGTCCTCAATGCCGTCTCCATCAGAATCCCTAAAGCCGCCAAATAAAATTCCCAACCCGAGCCGTACTTCTATTAATCCATCATTGACATCAACAGTACCAATATTGTCCAGATTCTGGTTCACGAGCTGTGAATAACGGATTCCAAGATCCAGCCCAACTTTTTCTGAAAGGAAAAATGTTGTACCTAACATGCCCACCAGTGTGAAATGTGTCTTCTGACCAGTTATTGAAGAACCTGATTCAGGGATGGGAAACCATTTTTCTCCTCCTGAAACATTCCGTAAATTCCAGTAGGTGAGGCCTGTTCCAACTCCAATATAAGGGACAACTTTACTGTCCGGGGAAATGTTATAACGAAAATCTACACTCCATGGATAAATGTAAGTGCGGTAAGGAGTGTTTGCTCTTACTTTGAAATAAGAATTGGGATCTCGCGGTCTGACCCAACCAATACCCGCTGTGATTTCACCGGTCAGAAACTTAGAAAAAGTGTGTTTTAGGGAGATACCGCTTGCATAGTTTACGATAGAGTCGTCGGTATTCCCGCCGATAAGTTTAATAGAACTGGTATAGACCTCAACTTCTGATTGCCCTGGGAGTTGCTGAGCAAAGGACTGGAAGCTCATCAGAAAAAATGCAATTAACAATCCTGTCCAACGTATTGCAGCTTTCATGATACCCTCCTCTATTTATCTTCATTATAACCCTAATATAAAGACATTTTTTATATAAGTCAAGTATTATTAAATAGATTATTCGTATCTTTCCAAAAAAATCCCCCGACAGGTTTTTTGATAATTATCAACACTTCCTATCGGGGGCGCCTTAGGGGGATTTTTTTGAAGAGCTCGTTGTTATCTTTTTAAACGAGCAAATCATCGTATTTATTTTTCAATCTATTTTAACAACAAATTATGTGCCAGAAAGAATTAATCTTTGGTTAAAATTTGGTGTAGTGGAAATTTGTGTCCTTGAAAAAGAATATAGAATAAAATGTTTAGAATGTTATAAGATTCTAATGTGCTCAATGGCTTGATAATTAAGAGGATATAGTTTATACAGTAGAAATGGTATTTATGCTGCAGTAGAAAACCTCTGTAAATGTTTTCAACATTGAAGTGAATAGTTTATAGAGAACGAAAAATTAGAATTTTGAAATGAGAGGGAATAGTGTATCAACACGGTCAGACGTATCAATGTGATACATTCTTTATGCAGTGATAAAAAGGGGTAGATCGATCCGATCTACCCCTATGGGTGTGAATGGTAGTCCCTCACAAAAAATTTATTTGTGCAGTTTCGTGATACGAATATTACCACCGCCTGTTTTTAGTCTAATGAGGTCGCCACCACCATTTATGTTGCCAGTTGCCCGGATAATTCGATAACGTGGATTATCATTGTTGGTAGTTATTTTGAGAGGAAAATCAGAGGTAATTTCGTATTCTTCCCAGTTTCTTCGGTTAGCTTTGATCTCTGCCTGGATAGTAGCAGGTAGTTTTGGAGGGATCCTCAGATAGATTTCTCCACCCCCCGTCTGCTGGATGTCCATGTGATGGTCTTTTGTAAAATCTTTGAGAGTGACCTCTGCAGTAACGTCTCCACCACCAGTTGCTACTTCAAGAGATCCCTGAATATCTTTAAGATCAACAGTACCGCCTCCTGTTTTCACGTTAATAGTTCCACCAACGGTTTTGGCTTCAATGTCACCACCTCCTGTAATTGCCCAGAAATTTCCAGTTACATTGCGGATACTGATCTTTCCACCTCCTGTTTTAGCAGTCACTTCTCCATTAGCATCAGAGATTTGAATGTCACCGCCTCCAGTTTTAACTTTGACATTACCCTGAGTTCCCTTGATTTCGGCATCTCCACCTCCAGTGCGGACTTCAACCTGGTTTTTTGTTTCAGAGATAGTAATATCGCCTCCTCCTGTGGTGACGTTTACAGGTCCAGAGGAATAGGAAACGTCTACATCTCCTCCCCCTGTTTTAGCAGTTACCTCTTGTGTTGTTCTTGAAATTTCAATGTCACCCCCTCCTGTTTTGGTTTCAACTGGACCATCGATTTCCATTAACTTTATGTCGCCTCCTCCTGTGGCAGCATTGAGGCTTCCTTTAATACCTGTAACATAGAGGTCGCCACCATGGGTTTTGATGTCACAGTTGAACTCCACAGGAACGAAAATATCAAACTTACTCTGGATCCATTTTCTGTCAAATGCCGGTCCCCCGATTCGAACAGTGTTTTCCTCTTGGATGTAGCCGCTTTTTGATTCTTTCATTGCCGCCTGGGCTTCAGTTTTGGTAAAGATGTCCATTCTTTTTATTTCGTGAATTTGGACTTTGTTCTTTTCCCAGGTACGGATGGTTACATCTCCACGGACATCGTCCATTAAGAGGTTCCCCCCGCTTTTTACATCAAAGACTTTCTGGATATCTCCAATCCAGTATTTTCCTTCTTTGCGGAGTTGCTGGGCCTGACTATTGTAAATCAGTGAGATCGCCAGAAACAGAACAAGCATTACTGTGGTACTTTTCTTTTTTAGCATGATTTTTTCCTCCTGTTTTTTTGATATGGTTACAATCTCTTCTGCAGAATGGAACGAATTCTTGTGTTTTTTGTTTGATAGAGCGTATTGGCAGCCGCAATACGAATTCCTGAATTTGGATCTTTAAACAGAGCATAAATAAGGACCTTTTTGATGCTCTCGTTTACAGGAAGGGTTTTGAGAATTTTTATAGCCTTCCATCTTATTCCAGGGTTTTTGTCATTTTTTAGAGCCTGGATCAATGCTTTTTCAACAAATTCATTTCGTGAAGTATCTTTGAGTAATCCAATAATTTTGAGTCGGATGTTTTCTCTTGGTTCGTTTACCAGAGCGTAGGAAAGGGCGTACTGAATATCTGGATTTTTGAGACTGCCTCTTAGAGTTTTTTCTTGAAGAGTGTTGAAACGAATTTCCACCTGATCGGGTTTTTTAGTAGAAGGAATGATCTGAAAATTCATGATGGGAGAGCAAGATTCCATGGCAAGGAGAGCCTGTTTGGAGTCTCTATGATATTTATGATAAGGGAAGAATCTGCCGGCTGCCAAACCGACTAGAAATACAGCAGCTACAGCGGCCACTCGTTTAGTTACGGTAGGATAGAATAAAGAATTCAAAAATTCTAACCAGGGTTTTTTCTGGCTTTTTAAAGTGGATTTTTCTCTAAGTCGATTGGTCAGACGGGCCCTGCATTCTTTAAGAAGGTATTCTTTAGGTTCTGGTCTAGGTTGTTTATTGATAAGTTGAAATAAGTTTTTTTCTTTTACCAGAAGTTCCGCACACCTCTGACATACCTGAACGTGCTCTTCCACCGCTCTTTTCTCTTCTGGTGATACCTCATCCAGAAGATATAAGAAAATTTGAGGTTTTGATAAGTGATATTTTCTCATGATGATGGCCTTTTTATATTTGATCTTCCCATTATAAGTAGGATGCTAAATTCTCTCGCATTTTCTCTGTGCTTCTGAAAAGCTGGTTTTTCACGGTTCCTTCGGAACGCCCAATGATCCGGGCAATATCCTTGATTTTAAAATCCTGCAGGAACCGGAGAATAAAGATTACTCTTTGCATTAGAGGGAGAGTTTCTATTGCTGCTTGGATTTTTTCCCTTATTTCAGTACTTATTGCAAGAGTTTCTGGACTTGGTCCCATATCCAGAGGACTCCAATCCCAGCCTTGCCTTTCGTTGATTCCCTCAATGGATTGGTGGGAATGCTGGGTTCTTCGTTTTAGATAATTTATGGCACAGTTAACAACTATGCGATAAAGCCACGTGTAGAAATTGCTCTCAAAGCGGAATCTATTTAATTTGTCATAAACTCTCATAAGAACTTCCTGGTAAATGTCCCTGGCATCTTCTGTGTTTCCTGTAAATTGGTAGGCCAGGCTTAGGATCCTTCTATCATATTTCTGGACAAGCTCCTCAAAGGCTGTAATATTCCCTTGCTGAGCTTTTTCTATGAGATTCCTTTCTTCTTTTTCCATAAGATTTTTCTCAATTCCTCTGTTATGTTAGACTTTGAGGTAGGGCAAAAGGTTTGCAGAGTGGGTTAGGTCGAGATATTTTATCACACTTTGTCAGTAGTGCTGTCGTTTATACGACGTTCCAAGTATATTAGTCTGGTTCTAAAAATTGCCATTAACAGTGCGTAATGACACATAATTGTTTATAATCCTTAGATATGTCTATACCGTGTGCTGACAATAATATCATGCTCAGTAAACCCGGCCAATAGAACCCACAGTATATAAGGTATTTTGGCATAGCATTATACTGCTTGAATAAACAATTGGTTTTCTGTCAGGTCCTTTTAATACCCAGATAGCTGCGGTGATCTCAAAGAGTGCAGTCAGTATGGATAGTATTGGGGAGTATCCTATCTTAGCCTCCTTACGTCGGAATAAATACGGATTTCCTCTTCAGAATCACATCCACAACACTCTCAGTTACTTCCAAATCTTTTATCTCATCAAGGGTAACCCACTGAATTTCACTTGCGTCAGAACCAGCTTTCAAAACACCGCCGATCCATTTGCAGAGATAATCAAGTAAAACAAAGTGATACCGAATCTCTCCTTTTGCATTTTTCACAATACGGGAAGACACACTGAGCAAAGAATCTACTTTTACCTCTAATCCGCTTTCTTCCAACATTTCTCTTTTTAGAGCATCTTCTAACTCTTCTCCTGTTTTAACAACACCGCCTGGTAAACTCCATTTTCCTTGAGCAGGAGGATTCTTCCTTCGCACCATGAGAACCTGTCCTTTTTCATTGAACAGTACACAACTAACAGCAGGTAGAGGATGCTCTGGGTATTCTCTTCTCAAAAGATGTTCCTTCTATGATTCTCCGTGGCTTTTTTTAAAAAGATCCAGAAATCTATCGAGATACTCGTCAAACAATTCCCACTTATCGAGTTCCTCTTTTAATTTCATTTTACTTTTGTATGTTCGGTCAAATTCTGCCTGACGAAAAAGTTTCTCAATCTTCAGTCGGATGGGACGTGGGATTTTCTCCTCTTGTTCGGGTACCACTTTCTCTTCCGGGGAAATATCTTCTGATCCAGATTTGTCTTTTGCCAGGATAGCTGCAAGTGGCTCTATTTCTTTTTCTTTTTGATTGGCATAGAGTTCAAGATCTACCATATCAATCTTGACTCCAATTAATTTAGTCAATATACTGAGGATTTCTAAAGAAGCTTCAGGAAATTCAATCTGTGCGGTAAAAAATGGGATTTCTCCCAATAAACAAACTCCTTTTATTTCCATTTCCCTAGCAACACTGATAAGCAAACCGTTCAGACCAGCAATGGTTCCATCTCCCATAAAATGGACTTTGTACTGCATTAGAGTCTTCAACAATGCAGGGTCGTTTGGAACAGCAAAGACTCTTGGTTTGTCCTTAAAATACATATCCGAAGGTGCGGCTGCCGCAGTATAAACATTTTGAACGCCAAACATCTTAGCAACTTTCAATATTTCCACGGCAAATTGGTATTCCTTATGAGGAATCGGCTGAACACTTCCTATGAAAAAAATAAGATCACCATGAGAAGTAGAAGAATG
>CAZPNF010000145.1:0-5805 GCA_964587715.1 uncultured bacterium
CTGGATTCTCTCAGTACACATTACACACGAGGGTTAAGCACTGAGTCCTGGCGAGGAGGATTTGTCTATCAAAACATCCTTTTTTCTCGCTACAAACTTTACGTTTCTGAAACTCTCTCATCCTCCTGCATGGAACTTAGTCCGGTAATCAATAAATGGAAAGATCAACATTATTTTTTGCTGGATCTTACCCGTATTATAAACCAGAGATTTTCGGCAAGACTTCTGGGAAGAAGTCTTATCTATTCTGACAAACAATCAGGTTATCCCAATGACATCCGAACACAATTCGTTGGATTTGGTGCAGAATACAGAGGCAAAAATTTCAAAATACCCATCCTTTTGGGAATGAAAAGTGATCAACGGTTTAAGCAGAGCGATCAGGGTTTGAGCTACAGAATTTCTGTTGATAATACCCGGTTTGATCTGGCCGACTACATGAATAAATTCCACGCAGCCTATGAGGAAGACGATCTCCAGCGGAGGGAGAATAATACTCTCGCCATTTCCTATCTTGTTAATCGTACTTTCCAGAAAGGAACCAGCGATTCTCTAAGACTATCCATGAATCATCAACGAAGAGACTATTACATCTCGGAATCTGGAGAAATCGAAAACAGAGAAGAAAAAGAACAGGGGCTGGAAAACGTTCTCACATACAAAATCAGTCGTGGGCTCCGCTGTCGTGTTCGGGGAACAGTTTCTACCCGCTCTCTTAGAATCAGTCTCCTCAACGATTCTCAGAAGAAACTGAAACGTCAACGTAAGGATTTTTACACCAGTGGGGACATTCGTCTGTTCTTTAGAATTTCGTCCTTTCGGGGAAACGCATCTCTGGCCTATTTCAGTGAAGAACAAAAATATCTGTTGACCGAAACTCTTCCTTCATCCCCTTATTCTGGAAACAACTTTTTAATTACTCCTGACAACCAGAGTGCCTATACTACACTTTCTTTCCAAACGTGGTGGCAGTTTTCCAGGGCTGATTCTTTGATTTTTACATCATATCTCCAGCGATTCCGTTACGATACTCCTGATCCCACTAATTTTGACGACCGTGACGAGATCCGCTTCCACACAGATGTAAAGGAAATTCATACATTTTCACCTCGTTTAGCCTTACAGCTTGTCGTAAGCCTAAATTTTCTTCACTTTGTCTACATATACGGTGAAAAAAGCGCGGACAACAACTGGACGCGTATTCTTCGATTAAGTCCGACTCTCTTCTGGTCTCCCACGCCGCGGTGGAGATTCTCTCATTCCGCTGAAGTTCTTATAAACACTGTAAATTATGATTACGAATCCATGCTTCCAAGTATCAGAAGTTTTCTCTACCGTAAATTCCGGCTCGAAGATTCGACCAGGGTTTTTCTTACACCAAGGGTATCGCTTCGGTTTTTCTACCGCCTTGAACTGGATGAGAATGGGAAATTTCTCTGGGACCAATGGACAGAACAAAAACTTGCTGACCGGGCGAGTCGTACAGTTACAGTAAGTATAAACTATCGACCGGGAAAAGCAATTAGCATTAATCCGGGTTACACTTTCTATTCTCGGCGCGGTTACCGTTATAAAATGGGTCTAACAAACTTGCAGGAGAAAAATACTATGCTTGACTTTCGGAGTTACGGACCTATCTTAAGAATTCACTACACCAGTGAGAATCTGCATTTTATTCTGGCAGGGAACACAATTATCACAAAGACACTCAGCTCAGAGAAAAAGGTCTTAACCCGTTTTAATTTAGGGTTAAGCTGGGCATTGTAACATTCATACAACGAAAGAAAACCAGATGAAAAAAATTCCTCAAGAAATCAGTGTGACTATTCCCAGCAGTCTTAAGGAATTGAGCAAAATAGAGCGCCTCGCAGGAGAAATAGCCCGGAAAATGAACCTTTCTGAGGATCAACAAGATAATTTCTCGATCGCTGTTACTGAGGCGGTTGGAAATGCCATAACCCATGGGAATAAAAAAAACCCGAAGAAAAAAGTCCGAATTGTTTTCCGACTGGGGAAAGATAAGATCAAAGTCTCTGTAACTGATCAAGGTCAGGGATTCGATTTAAATAAAATTACCGATCCTCTTGATCCCAAGAATCTCATGAAGGAAAGCGGTAGAGGAATTTTCATTCTAAAAAGGTTAATGGACAAAGTTTCCTTTTCCTTTTCCCCAAAGGGAACCACTGTTAATTTTGTTATGAAAAAAAGAAAGTAATTTATTAGTGGAAAAATGAAAAAGATAGACTTAAAAAGTTTTTCCCGGGAGGAACTGGATAAATTCATCGCTGAGATAGACGAGAAACCTTTTCGTTCCTCACAGCTCTGGTCATGGATTTATCAAAAAGGTCTTACTTCCTTCGATGGAATGACCAACATATCCCGCAAGCTCAGGACAAAACTAAACAGAATCGCTTTGATTAGCTCTCTTAAGCTCGTTGAGAAAAAAGTTTCGCCTGTTTCTAAAACAATAAAATTCCTATGGGAATTAGAGGACGGTCTTAGAATTGAATCCGTCTACATTCCTGAGAAAAAGAGACGAACTATTTGTATATCAAGTCAGGTTGGGTGCTCCCTTGGATGTTCTTTCTGTGCTACAGGTTCAATGGGATTTTTCAGAGATCTTATGCCGCACGAGATCGTCGACCAGGTTCTATCTACCCGTCAAGCAGTAGGAGAAAGACCAACCAACATCGTTGTTATGGGAATGGGTGAACCTTTTCTTAACTACGAGAATGTGATAAGAGCACTGACGATTATTTCTAATCCTGAAGGCATTGCCATTGGTCGCAGGAAAATTACTATTTCCACAGCAGGTATTGTTCCGCAGCTTTACAGATATACTGAAGAAAGACGCCCGTTCAAACTGGCCATTTCTCTTAATGCTACAACAGACGCCCAGAGAACTAAGCTTATGCCGATTAACATGAAATATCCTCTTAAAGAACTTATAAAAGCCGCACGTTTTTATACGCGTAAGCTGAAAAAACGGCTGACATTTGAATACATTCTCATCAAAAATGTAAATGACACCCCGGCAGATGCCAGGCGTCTATTGAAACTTCTTAAAGGAATCCCCTGCAAAGTTAACCTTATTCCCTATAATTCGACTTATAAAAAGTACTCCCGGCCAGACGATGAACGCATACACACCTTTGCGGAGTCTGTCCGCGATCTCTATGCTCCTGTTACGCTTCGTTTGAGCCGTGGCGATGATATAAATGGAGCCTGTGGACAATTGGCCGCTTCTAATGAGAGGTGCTTCACTTTCTTTCAAACCGGTATGGACGTCGTATCCATAGGGAAATCTTTTTTCCGTTTCTCTTAGCAGGCAAGTATAAACTTTTGTAAGCAGCCTGTATCGCTGCTTTCTCAAGTACCTTACTTTTAGTAGTATTTTGCAGCACTACGACACTATCCACTTCCCCTTTAGAATTTACCAGAATCTTTAGTTCTACAACCCCTTCCACTCCTTTTCTTCTCTCTTTTTTGGGATATTCAGGAATCACCTCTTTAATGGGGCGAAGTCCCATCCCTCCTGAACCCATCCCTTCGCCTCTGTCACCAATTGCATCAAATAGTGGTATCCCTTCAGTGAGATTGAGCTTTGTTTCCTCAATAGTCTCATCTTCCGGGAGGTACTCATCTTCTGTGGGAATCGGGACTTCGGGAAGAGCAGGAGGCTGAGGAGCCCCAGTCTGGGTTGTTGCGGGAACTATATCCATTGAGAAGAATGAATATCCTTTAATTTCAAATTTTCTATTCCGCTGTCGCGGTATACGGCGGAACAATCCGAATAACAGAATTGTAAATACTAGCGATAGAATCAAAGCCTTTTCAAAACGGACCCGATACCGCACTTTTTCTCTTTTGTAAAGAGGTTCTCCTGTGATTTTTTTGGGATTTTCGCCGGACATTCTATTACCCATTTAATCAATTTACATTTATAATATAAACATTGTACATTTGTAGTGCAACCAAAGTTTGATTTTTTTTGCTATACAACAAATATCATTAGATATTCACATATTTATTTCTTATACTATACATTGTCAATAGGAATACTGTTACCTAAACCATAGAAAGGGGTTATCATGAAGAAGCTAATCATTGTAATGATAAGCGGTGTGCTATTGATTGCGGCGTGTGGGAAAAAATCAGGAGCACCCAGGTATGCAAAAAATACAAAAGAATATTCATTCTTTGCAGGACTGTCCAAAAGCGTTCCCGTTCTCAACCCGGATAAATCAAATAAATTGATTCGGACAAACAAATTCAGCATACGAACTGCTGAAGTTATGCCAGCATTGTACCGCTCATTAAGCCATTATGCCAACAATCTTCAGAGTTTGCCTGCTGATCAGCTGGAGAATTTTGTTCATAAAGTAGCCAGGGATGAAGCTCAGAAAAAACTCTTGCTCCTGGCTGCTGTTGGAAAACAAGTTTCTGTTCCAGATGATTCAGTTGAAGCACGATTGGAAAGCTACTATTCACGCTCAGGTGGCAAAAAGGCTTTTTTTGATATCATTACTGCACAAGGACTCACTCTGGATTTTGTAAAAGAGGACTTAAAAAATAGTTTGGTTATTCAGAATTATCTCGATGACGTAGTATTTGGCAAAATCGTTGTTACTCCTGAAGAAGTAAAAGATGTATACAAACAGGATAACTTAGCCACTGTAAGGCACATTCTTTTCTTAACTCAGGGTAAATCTAAGAGTGAGAAGGAAAAGATTAACAAAAAGGCAGAAGGAATTTTGGCTCGTGCCCGTAAGGGCGAAGATTTTGCTGAACTTGCCAAACAATATTCTGATGATCCCGGTTCAAAAAACAACGGCGGTCTTTACAAAGATTTTGCTCGCGGCCAGATGGTGAAACCGTTCGAAAATGCGGCATTTAACCTGCCGTTAGGAAGTATAAGTGATCTTGTTGAGACTCGGTACGGCTACCATATTATCAAGGTAATCAAGCGGACAAAAGAAACTCGCCCATTTAAGCAAGTGGAAGGGGAACTTCATCAACAACTCACAAAAATTAAAAAGCAGGATACAATTACAGTTCTTTTGGATTCATTAAAGGACAAGTATCAGTATCAGGAACTGTTTAAAAGTTAGCCATAGGATGTTTCATACATGAAAAGAGGCCTTTATTTGTCTCTCTGGAATAGAATCGATCAGTATTTTAAGCGCCGGTGTATGAAATATCTGGAAAGAATATTTTCAAAGGAATTACTATCCCCTGACAAAATCAACTGGCACAAAATCAATCGCATTTTTGTCGTGCGCCCACATGATCAGTTGGGGGATTTCCTTCTTGCAACTCCGGCTTTGCGAGCACTCCGTGAATCTTTCCCAGAAGCTATTATAGGGATTGTAGTACGGGACTACTTCGCTGATGTAGTCAAATATCATCCCTATGTTGATCGCGTTATGGTCTTTTACAAGAATGGCCTTGACTGGACATTGAAAGGGATATGCTCACTGTGGAGGGGACTTTACCATAAGTGGGACATGGCTGTAGTCCTGAGTTCTGAAAGCCATTCATTGACCAGCGATCTTCTATCTCTCCTATCAGGTGCGAAGTATATTCTTGGATCAGAGGGTTTTGTTTTCTCTGGCTGTACAAGAAACTTTTTTTATAACCTCATCTCACCGAATCCAGAATCTGTAAAACATCAAAACGAAAGAAATTTAGACATTGTAAGATATATCGGCGCAGATACAGATGATTTGAGTGAAATAGTTCATGTGACTGATTCGGAAAAGTGTGCAGTTAAGAAAGAGTTTAAAGAACTCTATAATGACGAAA
>CAZPNF010000146.1:0-5719 GCA_964587715.1 uncultured bacterium
GCCTTTAATGTTCTTCTTTTCCCGTTTAATCCTCTATTTTCTGTTTGCAAAGAATTTAGTAGAAAATATGTGAAAGTTAATTACAGAGTTCGGTTTGTATTTGTTAATGGAGCCACTAGCCAAAAAGGGGGTCTGAATTGTGACGTTTAACGAAGGAAATTTTGACCCAAAGAAATATGAAAAGTTGGTGAGGCTACGGGACGACAGAACCGTTCTTTTGAGACCTATAAAGCCTGAAGATGAACCTTTGTGGCTTGAGATGTTCCAAAAATTTTCAGAAGAATCGATACGCTACAGGTTTTTCCATATAATAAAGGATACTCCCCATGAAATGAGAGCCCGATACTGTGACATCGATTACGCCAGAGAGATAGGTATCGTGGCAGAACTGGAGGAAGAGGGGCAACGGAAAATCTTGGGTGTTGTGAGGCTCATAATTGAACAGGATGGAAAAAACGGTGAGATCGCGTTTATAGTTGCAGATCCTTGGCAGGGATTAGGTTTAGGGTCTAAGATGGTTGATCATATGATTGAAATCTGCAAAGACAGGGGTCTTGAAACGGTTTATGCCTTAACGTTAGCTGACAATTATAGGGCAATCAGACTTTTGAAGAAGAGAGGATTCACCATCCAATACAGAAACGACGAAGCAAAAGCCACTCTCAACCTGGAGGACTGACAAAACTGCTGTTACCTCTTTTATGGTTCAGCGTTTCTGTGTCAGAGATTGAAGAGCGTGCTCGAAAATTTCTAGGGTTTTCTTGTCACAAAGGCAGTAAACTACCTTCTCCAGTTTTGTTGGTCCTTCCAGATACGCTATGGTTGTTGAAAGCATTATAGTGGCACATCGGTCTTTTGGGAACCCAAAGATTCCTGTGCTTATGGCAGGAAAGGTTATGCTCTTCAAACGGTTTTTGTCAGCCAACAGCAGAGAGTTCAGGGTTGCATCTTTCAGCTTTGCGTCCTCATGCTCTTCAGGATGCCTCGGACCCACAGCGTGAATCACATATTTAGCCGCCAACTTTCCTCCAGTTGTTATCACGGCTCCGCCCACATGGGTTCCCCCTATCCTGTTGCATTCCTCCTGAATTGCTGGTCCACCCCTTCTTCTGATGGCTCCCGCAACCCCGCCACCCATCTGTAAGGCAGCGTTTGCAGCGTTAACTATAGCATCTGTAGTCTGGTCGGTTATGTCACCCTGAATCAGCTCTAAGACAGTATTGTTGATTTTGGCTTTCATGGCCTTCCACAAAGAATGCTATTGTGGGAACAGTTTTTAGTTCTTACCATTCCCGCAACTTCAAAGAAAAAGGGGAGGTTTAGACGGGTATGTCCCTTTTGCGGAACAAGTATAGGCTCGCTACGATTAGCGCAATGTTGATTGCTCCTAGCACCAGCACGTCGCGGGCAAGGTTTGCGTAGTTTCCTGCTCCAAAAACTTTTGCTGTGTCGTAGTAGAACCATGTTGAGAAGTATTGTAGGCTGTTGCCTATGTCTGGGTTCATGAGCGGCGAGAAGTCTCCAATGAAGAACATGACAAACATCACAATCACTGCCATGAGGGTTGTTTTTTTGGCATCAAGAAATATTGTTGAAGCGAAAACTGCGGTCATAGCCAATGTTCCAAGGTGCAGAATAGCTATCAGTGTTACTGCAGCCACTCTATCCCAGTATATTCCTTCTTGGATGAAAATTTCTGACGAAACCATGCCTGAGGCGATGAACACCGTGATGATTGCCAGCAGGGCTAAGATGAAGATGTAGACGAACCCGATTTTGCCGAGTAAGTATTCTTCGCGGGAGACAGGCTTTGACAGGGTCAAGTCTATGGTGTGATTTTCTACGTCCTGAGGCACTAGGTTGCTTGCCATGTAAACAAGGAAGATTCCGCAGTATAGCCACATGAACGAGTAGATGTATGAGCTTGTGAACGAGTAGGGGTTTGTTATGTCAAGTTCTCCGCCTAGCAGCGCTATCATCGATTCGGGCAGACTGTTGATGTAGTCTTCCAGTTGGCTAAGATCCATTGAAACAAACATGTTGATAACGTAAAGTCCCATCAAACCGACAAGAACGCCCACGCCGATAATGGACCATTTCTTGTCGAAAACGTCCTCTTTAGCTATGTTAAAGGGCTTCCACATCTACGCCACCTCTCCCTTGTTGTTTAAGCTGTTCCCGTAGGGCGACACCTGATAATACTCCAGAAAAATGTCCTCCAAAGTGGAGTTCCGGACATTCACATCTCTGAAATCAACAGTCTGCAACCACGACAACACGGCGTCAAGGTCGCTTCGGCTGCAAACGAAACTCAGCTTCGAATCCTGCACATTCACGTTTTTGACTGCCTTCGTTAATTGGGCTGGAAGTTTTGCGTCGGCTGAGGAAGACAGCTGTATTTCTACGTGTTTGAAGGCGAGCTTTTTGAGTTCTGACAGGGTTGAAACTTCGATTAGAGTGCCTTTGTTGATGATTCCTACGCGGTGGGCAACTTTTTCCACTTCCTCTAGCTGGTGGGAGCTAAGGAAGACTGTGCAGTTGGATTGCGCCTGTTTTTCGGCCAGCAACCTGTAAAATTCGTTTTTGATTAACGGGTCCAGCCCCGATGTTGGTTCATCTAAAATTAGTAGGTCAACGTCGGGGACTAGGGTTAGTATTATTCCGATTTTTTGTTTGTTTCCTTTTGAGAGTTCGTGAACCTTTTTGTCCATGTCGAGGTTCAGGTGGCTGGCTAACTGTTTGACGGCGCTCCATTCGATTGCGCGGTTGTATAGCTTGAACATGTATCGTATTGTCCGTTGTGCGGTCCAGTTTTTTGGGAATCCCAGCTCTCCGGGCAGGTAGGCGGTTTGGTTGAGGATTTTTTGTGTTTCCTGCTGTGTATCGTACCCGAAGATTGTGGCTTTTCCTGATGTGGGACGTATCAGGTCTAGCAGGGTTCTGATGGTTGTGGTTTTTCCTGCGCCGTTTGGTCCAAGGAAGCCGAAGATTTCTCCTCGGTTGACTTGGAGGTTGAGGTTTTGTATGCCGATGTGTTTGCCGTAATGTTTGGTGAGGTCGATTGTTTTGATTATCTGATTTGTCTGCATTCGGTATCTCCTATTTCAAATTTCATGAATATTGAAACATGTTGTACTGCGCCACAGCATATATTTAAGTCTTTTCAAATTTCATGAAAATTGAAAAACTTTATAACATTCGGAAACAAACTAACAAGCAGAAATGAACTCCAACAACCAATCAACAGCAGAACAAAAACTCAAAGAAATAGAAAACAAACTAGTAGAAATCATAACAAACCTAAGTTTTCTTAAAGGGCGTCAACCAAAAATCTCCAAAATCATCGCACTCATCTACCTTCACAGGAAAACAACCCAAAAACAACTGCGAGAACTCACAGGCTACAGCCTAGGAACAATCTCAAACGCTCTTCAATCACTCGAAAAGATCGGAATAATCCGCAAAACTCAGGATTCGCAAACAAGAGAATACAACTATGAACTCGAAGGAACCATAGCACAACCTGGGTCTCGTTCAGTAACAAACATCTTCGAATACTTTGAGCAACAAAAACAATTCCTCAAAAAAATAAAAACCAAACTAGCTCAACCACATCTCTTAAACAAAAAAGGCTACGAAGAACTCAGCGAGTTCGTCAACAAAATGGAGGACATATTTCCTGCAATAGAACATGCTACCCAGAAAATATTGACGCAAGTCTCAGGGCAGAACAGGAGTGGAAGTGACTGGTGACCTCAGACAGGAACTTGTCGGGCACTCTTGGATTTGACCCTGAAATTAGAGCGATTGAAAAGGAGATAGTAGAGTTTTTCTCAACAAAAGCTTCTGAATTCACTGGACGGCACCTCATAACATCTAAGGTCATGACATATTTTTACATCAGAAAAGAGTTAACACAACACGATTTACAGGTATTGACGGACTACTCAGCAGGAACCATCTCCAAGTCTATGCGCAAACTGCTAAAGATGAACATAATCACCAAAGAAACCATACCCGGCACACATAAGCACATCTACAAGATGGAGAAGCTCCCGTTCATTTCTCCAAGGTATTTTTTGATGACCGAGAGCTTCATGGGCGATATAATACGGGAACTTGAAGAAATGAAGAAAACTTTGGAAGCCAACAGGGAAGAAATGAAAAGCTTTGAAACATACCAGAAAAATTACGAAACAGTGACGCAACTCTTGAGGCTATTGCCTGCCGTCTCCGTTTTCTTGGAAAACATAGACGAAGAACTGAAGAAAAAAGAAAGACTAACTTAACCTGCCATCAATTCTGGCGTTGCAGCAATTAACAGAATTTTGAGGCAGAATCGGAAAACAAAAAAACAGGTGCCTTTGAACAGTAGTTTGGCTGCTAGACTGCCTGTACTTTGGTTACTTCGGGTATGCGTTTCTTTAGGAAGTTTTCGACTCCCCACTGGAGGGTCATGGTTGACATTGGGCATCCGTTGCATGCGCCTTTAAGTTTCACTTTCACGACGCCGTCATCGAATCCCACGTATTCTATGTCTCCGCCGTCAGCCTGCAGTTGTGGCCTCACCTGTTCAAGAGCTTTCTTCACCTTATCATCTATTGTTTCGCTCATCTCATTTACCTCGAATTTCCATGCGATAGGGGAGGATATAAACCCTTCACAAAACCAGTTTTTGACAGTTCCCCAGCGTAACTAAAGTAATCTATGAACCAGAACTGGAAAGAGGACAAGACAAATTCTAACAAGAGAACATTGACCAAAAATTTAAGACTTGTAGGCATAAGAGGAATATGGGATAAAGTTATGGATGCGAAGCTGATAGAAGATTTTTTGGAAAAAAGCAACGTGTTCGCGGTTGTGGGCGCCAGCAGAGACCCCAGCAAGTACGGTCACCAAGTTTACAGGGACCTGCGAGCCGCCGGATACAAGGTCTACCCTGTGAATCCTAATGCGGATGAAATCTTAGGCGACAAATGTTATCCGAGACTCGAGTCACTGCCTGAGCTGCCGCAGGTTGTGGATTTGGTTGTTCCCCCTGAGGTGACAAACCAGATTGTGAAGGTTTGCAGGAAGCTTGAAATAGGAAAGGTGTGGATGCAGCCTGGGTCAGAGTCTGAAGCAGCGCTCAACTTCTGCGAAGAAAACGGCATTGATGTTGTTCATGGAGTCTGCGTTATGGTTGAGAGGCGGAGCAGAAAGAGTTAGCGAACAGTTTTTGGCTGATCAGACTATCTTATACGCTAATCCCGAGAACAAAGCCACCGTCTTGTCTTCTTTCTTGACTGTTATATTGCATAGGACGAAGGTTTTTCCCTCCGAGACGGTTACGGCTTCAGCGGTCAAAACGTCCCCCTCCGAACTGGGTCTCAGATAGTTTATGCTCACCTGAACCGCAACAGCCTTCTTATCACCGAAATTCACTGCCTCAGCAAACGCGCAGTCCGCCAGCGCAAATATTACCCCGCCATGTGCGAAGCCCACAAAATTTGTGTGCTCTTTCGAGATTTCCAGTGACATTTTTGAGTAGCCATCCTTTACGTCAAGAACCTTGACTCCCAACAGTTCTCTGAAGTAATCAGTTCCTTTCAATGTTATCCGCCCTTTTTTGTTTCTTCGCGGAAATATTTACGACTTTTGCGGAGCAACGAGGAGACTCCTTTTGGCAAGAAAATAACCACAATAACTAGGAACAAACCTAAACTCAGCATGCGCAATG
>CAZPNF010000147.1:0-5715 GCA_964587715.1 uncultured bacterium
TTATAATCTTAATCTCTATATGGGCGGGTAATGGGAAACAATGGGCCACACTCTTTTCCGTTCTTGGTGCAGGCATAGCACTGGCTCTTCACGAGGTGCTTCTCAATATTGCAGGCTGGTTTTACATAATGGCCCGGCGTCCGTACCGGGAGGGTGATAGAATTGAATTGGGGAATGTCCGAGGAGACGTGATTGATATACGGCTTTTTCAGACAACGCTTCTCGAGATAGGCAACTGGGTTGACGGTGATCAGAGTACAGGCCGCTTAGTTAATTTACCTCATGGACAGATTTTTAAAAACCCTCTGTACAACTATACCAAGGGCTTTGAGTTCTTATGGAATGAAATGTCAATACTTGTGACATTCGAGAGCAACTGGGAGAAGGCCAGAAAGATTTTTCTCAAATGTGGTGAAGAAGAGAGCAAGGATGTCCAGGAAAAAGTTCAGAAAGAAATAGAGAGGATGTCCCGTGAATATCTTATTTATTATAAGAAGTTTACTCCAATTGTCTACACAAAAATTGAAGACAGCGGTATTAAACTTACACTCAGGTATCTCACAGAAGCAAAAAAGAGAAGGATCGTGGAAGATAAGTTAAGCCGTAAAATTCTTACAGAAATTGGTAAAACGCCTGATGTTGTGCTTGCCTATCCTACGTACAGGATTTATAAAAAGGGAGAAGAAGAAAAAAGTTGACTTTGAAAGACCTTGATAAAAATCTTTTGAACGAAGCGCAGATTTGAATGAAAAATAAAACTAAAAACAATCTTTATAGAAGAAAGAAGCTTCGGAGGATTATCCTCTGGGGCTTTCTGATTTTTGCAGGGCTTTTTATATCAGGGGTTATTGGACTCAAGTATTTTCTCCCTGAAGGTAAGATCAAGGCAATTGTTTCAGAGAAACTTACCGCTGCGCTCGACAGACCGATAAAAATAGAAACCCTTTCAATCGATCCATTCGGGAAGATAGATATTCAGGGTGTGAAAATCGGTTTTAGAAAAGAAGAAGGGATAGAAAAAGGGGATTATTTTTCTTTAGAAAAGTTAAGTGTTCGATTCAGACTGCTCTCACTTTTTAGGAGAGAGATCAATATTACTGATGTTGTAATTAGTAAACCTTGGTTCCATTTAGTTTCAATTGTGTCCCCCGGAGAAAAATCTAAAAAGAAAAAAGAGAAGAAAGAAATAGAAAAGATTCAGTGGAAAACAGAAACTGTTAAGAGACCACTTCCGCTCTCCTTTGGGCTGTTCCGTCTTGTCTTGAAAGATTTTCGATTTGCCGTGACTACGGGTGAAACGAATACAAGAAAAACACTAATTTTAGACGGAGTCAATCTTGAAGTTTCTCGTCTCTATTTCCCCCGCAACTATCTCAAAGAAAAAGGAATGATCAGAGGAAAAATTCGGCTTTTTACTAAGGACGGGAAGATTCTCTTGAAAGATCATGACACTATTTATCAATGGAAAACCGACCTTAATTTCGCCGGAGAGTGGGATAAGAAAGCAAAATGGAATCTTGGCGGCAATCTGACTGTGGGAGCTGGTGGTTCCGAGATTCGTTTTGACACGCAGGTAAGGGGGGTTGGGTTTGATCGCATCGTACTTGACAAAATAGATCTTTCTTTATCTCCTCAGAAAATTTTGCACATTGCTGGTAGAGTAGGCCATCCGGGAGAAAATGCAGATATTGATATCACTGCAGGAGGTGATGTTCTGGATCTCGCTGAAGTAAACGAGGATTTGCAGAAGCTTCTCCCCCCCGTTTTATTTGAACCCTTGAAAGATGTGGAAATAAATGGTTCTCTCAGTTTGCTCAGGGGAAGGATAAAGGGAAACTTACAGCAGATTGATTTTAGACTTTCTTCTATGCTGGAAAAAGGAAAAGTTGAATTTCAAACTAAAGGCATGAGACTTCAGGGAGGGAATTTTACTCTACAGACAGAAGGCTCATGGACAAAAGAGGGTCTTGAAAAAGGAGAAATTTCTGGTAATCTGAATGTGGAGTCTTTCCGCTATGAAAGAGACAGCACATTTTCTGCCCCTGTTGAAAGAATTTCTCTGAGCCTGAATTCTAAAATAGATAAAGCTTTTATTCCTTTTCAGGGTTCTCTTAAAGGAAGGGTGGGGAAAGCACTCGGCGGTTCGCTGGGACTGGATTTTCACTGGGCAGGAGAAAACGGTCAGCCCAAAAACATGATAGTCAGCGGGACGATTCGGGCAGATTCTTTAACGCTGGGATCTCTGCAAGATTCAGCAAAAGTAAAAGGGAGAGTCAATATTGTTGCTGATGTGGAAATGAACGGTCAGGAGAATATCAGGATTTGTGTTGCTGGTTTTTCTCCGGGGATTTTCTATCACACTGGTAAAAGTATTGAAGCTTTTCCACCTATCCGGCTGGCTTCTAACATCAATGGACATGTTGGGCAGCACTTTAAAGAATTTGTTTTAGATAGTGCCAACATGAATCTGAATGAACTTTTTAAGATGCAGTTTAGAGGAAAATTTGTAAAACCTGAGCAGAGATTCTCTTTTTCACTGGGAGGCAGAATCGATAACAGAAAAATTTATAGATTTCTCCCCGGTGGATTTAAGAAACAGATGGAGGGGGCAAATTTTGGTGGGGAAGAAACACTCTCAGCAGTTGTTACTGGAAAAGGGATGGGCGATTCTGCAGATGTTTCCATCAATGGGAAGTTCGGATTGAAAAATGTGAGTCTGGAAATTCCCGTGCAGTCTTTTAGTATAGAAGAAGTTGCCGGGGAGGTGAAATTCTCAGGATCACTGAAGAAAGTTACAGGGGATGCAAAAGTTTCTCTTGGGAAAATTACTGCCGGAGAAATGCGCTCCCAGCCTGTTACAGGAGATATCAGCTTTAACTGGGAGATGGTAGCAGGGGACAGTTTCAGTGTAAATAATGGAAAGATTGGTCTTGATTCACTGGGTGTAAAAGGTGATTTCTTTTTCGGCATAGGGAATATGAGTAAGTCTCCCCGGATGGCTGGCAGAGTGGGGATAAATTTTGTCTCAAAAGATACTGTTAAAATAATCAACGGCATGTCAGCACTGGGAAGTTTAAACTGCTGGTTAGGATTAAGAACAATTGATCCAGAAAGACAGTGGATGAAAATGGCGGGCGAGGTTAAAATCGATTCTCTTGATTTTGTCAAGAAAGGTCTCTTCCGCTTTCACAGAATCGAAGCTGTGATTCCTCTCCAGGTAGATTTTAATCTTGCCGGGAAAAAGTTTCTTCCTCCACCTGAAAACTATCATCCCTTTTCCTGGATAGAATATGAAAAATACCGTTCTGTTTACAAGAATTCTTTTCCCTTAATCGGAAACTTTAGAGTAAAAAATATTGAGATAGCAGGGTACAGGATGTATGATTTTCTGATGGACATAGATGCGGAGAAAGGATATGTGCAGATTCCGTGGTTTAATGTAAACGTTCTGGGAGGGAATACTGGAGGGTATCTTTTATTGAAATTAGGGAGTGGAGCAAAGAAAGACATTTCCTACGAGATTCGAGCTCAGATTTCCCGGATTAACTCGGCTGGTCTGGTAAGTGCTAAGGCAGGTGATGAAGAAGAGACAGAACTGGATGCAACCTTAGCTTTCAAAGGCAAAGGAATTGATTTTGATCAGGGAATTGATCTGGATGGTTCTTTTCACATTTCGAAGATAGGCCCAAAGTTTGCCAGTACTCTCCTTAACGGAATTGATCCCAAAGGATCGGACAGGTCTATCCGTTTGACAAGGCGGCTTTTGAATGCAGGCTGGAAGCCAAAACTCCTTTCGTTTGAACTCAGACATGGATATGTTTATCCGTCTCTGGTTCTTTCACAGCCGTGGTTTTCTCCGATAAGAATACCGAGCCGTCTGGAATACGGGAGGCTTCCGCTGGCATTCTTTTTAAAGAAGAAAGGTAATAAATAACTGAACTCTGATAGTTCTTGATACTGGATGGTGAACGGAGTTAAGGCGTTAGCCTTTTATAATACACTCGGGGTTGTATCTGGGAAGCACACCCGGCGTTCCGCTTGAAGCGGAACAGCCGGGGTGAGGAGGATGAGTGTTTATTTCTTAAAATATTATTCTTTGCGAGCTCTGCGGACTTTGCGGTGCAAAAAATACTTTTGATACACCCCTACATACAAGAACAAAAAACAAATTTGGAGGGAAAAACAATGCGACTGAGTAAAATTTATTTAGTATTGCTTCCGGTTTCTTTAATCTTAAGCTGTAGTATTAAGGCTCCGGAAGTGAGAGTAACAGGAGAAAAAACCGCACTGGAAAGGGAGGTGGTGGGAACATATCATCAGATGGAAGAGGATACATGGATGATTGCTTCGACAAGAGGCGGTAAATCTGAAAAGGAGGTTAAAGTCTCACCTGAGAAGCGAAAAGTGTTGGAGGCATTACAAGAGCAGAAATTCAACAAGGACGATGTAGACGAATTTAAGAAGAAAGGGTACGTGGGAGAAAACAACAAGGGATTCCTCGAAATTAGACCTTCCAAAGAGCTGGCAAAAGATCCTGAAAAGATGAAGCTGGTAGAAGAAATTGTTCAGGAAGAGAATGCAGATCGAGAAGTTATAATGAATCGAGTGATTGAGCTGAATAGTTCCCTGAAAAAAGCAGTAAAGAAAGATGTCCTGGCCATTTTTGCACGTATGAATCAGGAGAATTCACCAAAGGGAACCTGGATACAAACTAAGAGTGGGAAGTGGATAAGAAAGTAAAATGAAGTATACCATCGGCAAAATGACTTTCCTGTCGGTTGTACTTGGAGTTTTCTTCGCAGGCACAGTTCACGGTGGAGATGAGCTCCCGGAAATCAGGCAGATTACAACTCACCCCGGCCCGGATTTTTCTCCAAGTGTTTCGCCTGACGGCCGTTGGTTAGCTTTTACTTCTCAACGGTCAGGTAACCTGGATATCTGGGTAAAGAGACTTCCACGCGGAGAGGCTGTTCAGGTTACATTTGATCCTGCAGAAGACTTTCAACCTGCATGGTCTCCTGACGGGCGACATCTTGCTTTTGTTTCCAGAAGAAGAGATGCCCGGGGCGACATCTGGCTTATTGCACTTAATCTGAAGAGAGGAGGAAAGGCAAAGTCTTCTCCGCAACAGCTTACCCATTATCTTGGTATGGATGCGAAGCCGTGCTTTTCTCCTGACGGAAGAGAAATCGTATTTGCCTCTGACCGCAGTGGAAAACTCAATCTCTGGATTCTGGAAATGACTTCAGGGAAGGTTCATCAGCTTACTTCTTTCGGAGGTACAGATCCTTCGTGGTCTCCAAAAACCAATTGGATTCTCTTTACTTCCTTCCGCTGCGATCCAGGAGGAGATATCTTTTTGATCAACAGTGAAAAGCCCGAGCTGAACGAGTCGGATGAGAAAAATGTCTATCAGGTTACACGTGGAAAATCTCTGGACGGTAACCCTGCATGGTCTCCTGACGGCAGTGCAATTGTTTTTCGCAGGATAGAACGTGATACAAATCACGACGGCAGGATCACACCTCAGGACAACGGCTCTATCTGGCAGAAAAAATTGGGTGAGGCTTCAGCAATTTTGCCGGAGAAAATAGCAATTGGAAAAGAGGAAATCGAGATAACAAGCGGAGTTTACAGAGACAGTGAACCGTGCTGGAGTCCTGATAAAAAAATTATCTTTACCTCTCTTCGAGGTGGAGATATGGATTGTTGGAC
>CAZPNF010000148.1:0-5701 GCA_964587715.1 uncultured bacterium
TCTTGTTCACGATATTGGAAAACCCAGAGTGAAAAAATTTGTAGAAGGAACTGGATGGACTTTTCACGGTCATGAGCTGGTAGGGGTCAAGATGTTGAAGAATATCTGTCCGAGATCGAGACTTCCAAAAGAGTTCCTCCGTTACAGCCAGAAGCTTACTCGTCTTCACATGCGTCCCATTCAGCTCACTGGAGAAGAAGTAACAGATTCAGCCATTCGGCGGCTGATCGTCCATGCGGGGAAAGAACTCGACGATCTCATTACACTGTGTCGTGCTGACATAACCTCTGGAAATCCTGCACGGGTAAAAAAGCATCTGGCCAATTTTGATTATGTACTTGAAAGGATAAAGGAAGTAGAGGAAAAAGATCGTATGCGTGCTTTCCAGTCACCAGTTAGAGGAGATGAAATCATGGAAAGCTGCAACATCGGTCCAGGGCCAATGGTAGGTAAATTGAAGAAAATAATAGAAGAAGCCATACTCGAAGGAGAAATTCCAAATGAGCACGACGCAGCGTACAAATATCTTTTGAAGATCAAAGATCAAGTGGTGAAGTGATAATACACCTGTCAAGTAAAAAATCTTAGATATTTTTTACTTGACAAATAAAAAATATCTAATTATATTTACAGCATGTACAAGCACAGAGACATCGTTGATAAGGCTGTTGAATATCTCGATTCAGAATATATAATGATATTTGTCGGACCCAGACAATCTGGCAAAACGACAATACTTAGACATATGTACAATAATTTACTAAAAGAAAACAAGAAAGCCTTTTTTATTAATCTCGAAGATATCGATTATCTCTCTTTATTAAATGAATCTCCCAAGAATTTATTTACCATTACCGGAACAGATTTTAAGCAACAGGCAATCGTTTTTATCGACGAAATTCAATATTTAAAAGATCCAACAAATTTCCTGAAATATTTTTTTGATGAATACGAAGATAAAATCAAATTGATTGTTTCAGGTTCCTCTGCTTTTTATATTGACATGAAATTTAAAGATTCTCTTGCTGGTAGAAAAAGAATTTTTCATGTTTTCCCACTTAGCTTCAGTGAATTTCTTGGTTTTAAAGACAGAGTGGATTTAAAAGATAAGTTTAAAGAGAAGGTCAAATTAGAAAATTTTGGATTTGATGATTTTAATCAAATAGAACAAAGAGAGCTGACCATTTATTTAGATGAATACCTCCGATTTGGCGGATACCCAAGAGTCGTGTTAGAAAAAGATACTGAAGAAAAGATTGAAATACTTAAGGATTTATCCGATTCATTTATAAAAAAAGATATTGCTGAGAGCCAGATTAATTATCCTGAAAAATTCTTTCAATTGTTCAGAATTTTATCATCTCAAACAGGAAATCTGTTAAACAAGTACGAACTATCAAATACCCTGGCGATCTCAACGAGTGCCATTGATAACTATATCTATTTAATGAGAAAATCATATTACATTGCATTGATTAATCCATACCATGCAAATTTGAGAAAAGAATTAACCAAGCAGAGAAAAATGTATTATTATGATCTGGGGTTAAGAAACTTATTCTTGCGGAATTTTGATATTGTGGATCTGCGAGCGGACAAAGGGCGGCTCTTTGAAAATTTCATTTTTCGTGAATTGTTAGAGTTTGCCCCTCTGGATAGTATCAATTTCTGGCGTACACAAAATAAAAATGAGGTTGATTTTATTGTTGAAGACAAATATGCTTTTGAAGTAAAATATAACATCGGGAATGTATCATTAAGTAAATATAATTTATTCCTGAATTCCTACAGTCACATAAGTTTTAATATTATCTATCACACAGGCAATAAAAAAATCACTCATAAAAAAATCACATGTTCCAGATTTTAGTGAAACATTTCATTCAAATTTCCGTTATATTTAAGTGCTAACCAATTTGTCGAAAACAAAGAGGAGGACATCATGAATGGCGAAACAACCCCGGTAAGAGAAATGGGAGTTTTTGGAAGAATAATTGGCATATTTACTTCTCCCCGAGAGACTTTTGAGAGTATTGATCGGAAACCAACGTGGCTGGTTCCTTTCATTATTAATCTCGTATTTGTCATTGTCCTGCAGTACCTTGTAATGGATATAGCAATAAAGGACCAAATTGCCACGATGAAAGCTCGGGACCTTCCTGCTGAGCAAATGCAGGTAATAGAGTCCCGGATGCAGGGTCCAACGAAATACATTGGTATGATTGCAGGACCAGTAGTGACTCTTATTGCCTGGGCAATCCTGGCAGGAATTCTTCTTTTTGGCGGCAATACAATTATTGGAGGAGAAACCAAATACAAGAAAGTTTTTTCAGTTGTCGCATGGAGCAGTTTAGTAGGACTTTTAGGAGGAATCCTTAAAACATTCCTCATTCTGTCAAAGGGAACTACTCACGGTGTCGTAACCAGCTTAGCTATTCTTCTTCCTACACCCCCATTGGGACAAAAAGCACCCGTTTTCTATCGCTTCCTGTCCAGATTCGATCTGTTTACAATATGGACTCTGATTCTTTGGATCATCGGTCTGGCAGTGATATACCGCTTTACAACAAAAAAATCCTCCACTCTTGTTCTATCCCTCTGGGCTATCTGGATAGTGATCAGTGTGGCTCTGGGAAGTGTTCTGGGCAGAGCCTTTGGGGGCTAATATCAGGAGAAACCAGATAAGAAAGGACTCGTTATGAAAAGACTGTTTTTTATTATTGTTTTATTGATTGGCAGTTTTTCTGCTGAAATTTATGGGCAGGAAAAATCTCTCACTATTGATGAATGCGTTCAGATTGCACTTAATCAGAATCCTGATCTGATTATGGGAGAGTTCACTCTCAAAATGGCTGGTAAGGATGTAACTGTGGCGATGTCAAATTTTCTACCCAGCGTCTCGGCGAGTATGGGGTATTACCATTCTGTGGTGGGTCCCTCATCCAAGATGCGAATTGATGCCAGAACAGGAATCCCTGTACCAATTCAACCTTTCGAGATTGTATCCTGGTCCTCCACTGCAGGATTTTCAGCGAATCAGACGATCTTCAACGGTGGATACAATATCTTTAACTACAAGCAGAGTCGAGCCTTAAAGAAAAGCACTCAGTACGACTTTCAGAATACTAAACAGACGATCATTTACGCTGTAAAAGAACGCTACTACAATCTGCTGAAAGCTGAAAAGTTATTGGAGGTACAAAAAGAAACGCTGAAGTCTTCGGAAGAATCGTACAAACGAGCTGAGGTGCTTTTCCGTGTTGGGAAAGTACCCAAGTCTGACGTACTCAAAGCTAAAGTTCAGCTTGAAAACGATAAGCTGGCTCTGATCGAAGCACAAAATGGCCTTTCAATAGCAAAAGCTTCTTTGAATCATGTGTTGGGGTTTGATGTCGACAAAGAAATCAAAATTGTAGATAAATTAGAAGTTCCTGAAATCGAAATAAATTATGAAGATGCCGTAGCAAATGCATTTGCTAATCATCCAGCACTGAAAAAAGGAAAATTTGATGTCCTGACTTCCAAAGCAGGCATTGGAATGGCTGCCAGTCAGTATCTTCCTTCGATTTCTGCATACTTCAGTTACAGCTGGCGGAATGAAGATTTCAATCGCATCAAATATATGCGTGACAAAGATTTCAATTATTATTATGGTATTCAGCTTTCATTGCCAATTTTCCAGGGATTTTCCAGAGTGGCCAATCTCAGTAAAGCTCAGCTGAATTACCGTTCTATTGTAGAAGCCCTGGCTCAGACAAAAAGAAATGTTGCCCTCGAAGTCAAACAGGCCTATTTTGAGGTTCAGCAGGCCAAGAAAAAAATCGCTGTTACAAAAAATGTAGTGGAAGCTGCCGCAGAAGACCTGCGGCTGAACAAAGAAAAGTACAAGATTGGATCCGGTACAATGCTGGATTTAATAAATGCCCAGGTCTCATATACAAAAGCTAAAAGTGACCACATTCAGGCGCTTTACAATTACAAATATGCTGTTGCACGTCTGGAAAAAGCTATGGGAAAATTAGAAAAGTAATTTTATGAGGAGCATAGAAACATGGAAAAATCTAAGAAGAAAAAACTCTTTATCTTTATCGGTGCACTTGTTGTCCTTCTTATTATTGTTGTGGCAAACCTCAAAAAAAGCAGCGGACAGAGCATAAAAGTCCAGACTGATAAAGTCACCCAAGGAAATATCACTGCATCGGTATCAGGTTCAGCAAAAATCCAGCCGGAGGTTCAGGTTAAAATTTCGGCCAATGTAAGCGGACAGATTGTAAAACTGGGAGTTGAAGAAGGCGATTACGTTAAAAAGGGACAGTTCTTAGTACAACTGGATCCAACATACTACAAAGCAGCGGTAGAACAAACCGCATCCAGTCTCAAATATGCCAAGGCAGGATTTGAAAAAACTAAAAACGAGTATGAAAGATCAAAGAAATTGTTCGCTGACAATTTGATTTCTAAAGCAGAGCTGGATATTGCAAAATCAACCTACCAGCAGGCTAAAGCTCAGGTGGAACAGTACGACGCAGCATTGAAACAGGCTAAAGACAATCTGTCCAAAACCACCATATATTCACCAATGGATGGAACTGTGAGTCAGCTCAACAAGAAAGTCGGTGAAATGGCAATGGGATCTCAATTTACTCTTGATGTGATTATGGTGGTCGCCGATCTTACCAAGATGCTGGCAGAGACTGAAATTGATGAAAATGATGTTGTATCAGTTTCTATAGGTGATACGGCAAAAATTACTGTAGATGCGTTTTCTGATACTACATTCCGAGGAGTGGTCAAGGAAATAGCCAACACAGGTATGACAAAAGGACAAGGAACCCAGGAAGAAGTAACGAATTTCTTAGTCAAGGTTTCAATGCTGGATAAACCGAAAGGACTGCGTCCTGCTATGTCAGCTACTGTGGATATTTTGACAGAAACTCATAAAAATGTTTTGAAAATACCGATTCAGTGCGTCACTGTACGGACTCCGATTAAATCCATTGAGAAAAAAACATCGGAGGCTAAAACATCATCAGAAGAGAAAAAATCAACAGAGAATAAAAAATCTAAGAAGGAAGAAAAACCGATTCGTGTGGTCTTTGTTGTTAAAGACGGAATTGCCCACCAGGTACCAGTAAAGACAGGAATTTCCAGCGATACAGAGTGGGAAATTGTCAAAGGGCTCAAAGAAGGAGATGAGGTAGTTAGTGGAAGTTACAAAGTGCTTTCAAACCAACTCAAGGATGGAGACCGGGCAAAGGTGGACAATTCTTTGAAAAAATACAGAGCTGAGAAGGAAAAATAGAAAGTATTATTCTTTAATAAAGGAGCATGAAATATGTTGATCGATCTGAAACATCTTGCTAAAGATTATCAGCTGGGGTTGGGAGTCGTCAAGGCCCTGAGGGGAGTTGATTTAAAGATGGATAAAGGTGAGTACGTTGCGATCATGGGACCTTCGGGTTCTGGAAAATCTACACTCATGAACATCCTGGGTTGTCTGGATACGCCTACTTCCGGTGTCTACAAACTGAACAATTCTAATGTCAGCACCATGAATGATGACGAGTTGGCGGGGATTAGAAATAGAGAAATAGGTTTCGTATTTCAAACTTTTAACCTCCTGCCCAGGGCAACTGCGCTTCATAACGTAGAACTTCCTCTCATCTACAACGGCACACCTGCTTCTCAAAGAAAGGAAATG
>CAZPNF010000149.1:0-2219 GCA_964587715.1 uncultured bacterium
GCCTTTCCGGGATAAAATTATCAAACCAGTTCTTGCCCACACATTTTTCTTCTTCACATTCCAAAATCTCACAACCCTTTTTATTAATCATAGTTACTTTCTGGTCTCTTCCGATAACTACGAACATGACTCCTGCTATATTCAGATATTCTTGTGCCTTATCCCGCTCTACTCTGAGTTTCTTCTCCATCTGCTTTCTTTTATTTTCTGATTTAATGTCATGCAAAGCAAAAGCAATGTCACTGCTAATCTCCTCTAACAGACCAAGTTCTTCCTCATCAAAAGGTCTTGAATGAATTACACATAGAAATGCCTTGATTTCACCTTTGCGAATCGGAGAAACTGCTAAATATTTTCCATTAATCCTCTGTGAAGTAATTTTTCTTATTCTATTTGTCGCTACCTTTTCTTTACTGAGAAATTCTCCTAACCTTTTCAGTTCTGTCCTGTTTCCCGCTTTATAGGATCTATCTTTGTAAAAAATAACCACAGAGTCGTGTCCCTTAACCTCAGCAAGAAGCTCGCTGGCTCTGTTCAGGAGTTTTTCTTCATCTTTTTCTCTCGTAATAAGCTGGTTGACAGCTCGAATAGCCCGTAAGACCTCGCTAAGATGGACAATCTTTGCCTCTGCTTTCTTACGTTCTGTAATGTTCTTCGCTATTGTCGAAGCACCCACGAGTTTCCCCGTTGCATCTTTAATGGGAGAAATAGTCAGTGAAACATCAATTTCTTTGCCGTCTTTTCTCATTCGTTTTGTTTCGTAATGAGCGATATGCTTCCCCTGTTTGATCTTTTCGATAATTTCTGGGAAATCATCTGAATGACCTGGGGGAATCAAAATTGCAATGGAACGACCGATGACTCCCTCGGCTTTGTAGCCGTACATCCTCTCTGCACCTTTATTCCAGCTAACGATCTTACCGTCCGGCATCTTTCCGATAATTGCACCGTCCGAGGACTCCACAATGGCAGCGAGTTGTGCACGGATCCTCTCCACCATCCTTTTTTCAGTCACATCTCTGAAAACAAGAACAACACCGATAATCTCTCCTCTATCATCCTTGATAGGTGCACCGCTGTCAGCAATGGGAATCTGCTTCCCTTTTCGGTTAATCAAAACTGAATGATTTGCCAGGCCCACTACGATACCTTCTCTCAGCACCCGTTCAACAGGATCTTCTGCTGGCTTGCCTGTTATCTCATTGATGATCTTAAAAACCTGTTTTAGAGGTTTACCTTTTGCCTCTTTTTCTTTCCAGCCTGTGAGTTTCTCAGCCACAGGATTAATGAATGTAACATTTCCATCCTTATCCGTAGCAATCACTGCATCGCCGATGCTCCTGAGTGTGATGGAGAGCCATCTTTCACTCTCTTTTAACTTCTTTTCCATCTGATGCTTGTACATAGCATTTTGGATCACACCGTGAAGTTCGTTGTAATCAAAAGGCTTGTAGATAAAACCATAAGGCTGAGATTTCTTAATCCTTTCCAGAGTAGCTTCATCTGCGTATGCAGTGACATAAACAACAGGAATGTTGAATAGAGTTTGAATTTGATTGGCCGCTTCAATCCCATCCATCTTGCCTTCGAGTTTTACATCCATCAGCACCAGATCCGTGGGATTCTCCTCGACCTGTTTAAGAGCTTCGTTTCCGGAAGAGACTATTCCTGAAACCTCGTATCCGAGAGAAACCAAGTTAGTCTTATACTCTTCGGCAATTATCCTGTTGTCTTCAACGATGTATATTCTATTCTTACCCATCATTTTTCGTCCTTTCCGAACGACAACTTCGTCGGTTTATACAAAAGCAAAATTTTAGTGTATGTATATTACTCAAATAATGCAAATACTAAAAATTCGCATGGTTCTGCTGCAAGGGGGAGTTTACCTTTGCTGGTTCAGATTTGTAATCTGAACCATTCGTTTCCCCCCTATCCAAACTTTGCGGTTCAAGTTACAAACTTGAACCAGCGTTGGTGAATCTGGGGACGAAATAACATTGTCTTACCACTGTCTTATAAAATCCTTACGGATTAACTCCAGTAGATTTCCTTGGATTTAAGGCGTAAGCCTTTTATTCTTTCTTTTAGCTTACCCCTGCCCCAGATTCTTTGTCCGCCCGTGTGGACTCAGAAAGACAACTCTTTCCATAACCGTTCCAGAGAGAAACGAAATAGCCTCTGGAACACATCCTTAATGAACAATAGAACATACTGAC
>CAZPNF010000149.1:2229-5684 GCA_964587715.1 uncultured bacterium
CCCGACACCAAATTCTAAATCCTAAACAATATCAAATGAACAAAATCCGAATGACCGAAACAACCGTTACCTCCTTGTCTTATTTAAAAATTGGGATTTTGAATTTGTTTAGGATTTAGATATTCGGATTTAGGATTTATCACCAAATCCAATCATATCATCACTTTTTACTATCATCCCACTTCTTAAGTTTAAACTGCTCAGGGCGAGAACGGATTACCTCACGAAGCCAGGACTCGGGATAACCTACTGCTCTCGGTCGTCCTTTTTCATCCTTAACATAACCATCATTATATTTTGTCAGGAGATCTTCGCCGAGTTTTTTCCATCGTCTAACGACCTGTTCAGCATGAGTCACAGAATAATCCGTCAGGTAACGGACCATCAACTGGGAATCAGACTTCTCCAATGCAAGTGCAGTCTTTTCCACAGCAGGTTGAAGTGCTACTGCAGTGTTTTCAAGATCGCGCTGCACCTCTTGGATGTCTTTTATCATATAAGAATATTTTAGATTAGCAATATTAGCAACAAAGTTAAAAATCCACCATGCAGAATCCCAGGAAAATTTCTGAAGGCTGCCAACAGTGTAAGATTTTGGTATATCGTTAATCCCGCAGTAAAGAGGAACGTAGCAGGTGGTGTACGTATCATCCATGCCGTACCAGAGAACTCCTCCAATAGGATCGGGGAGCAATGGTCTTGATTGAGAAACAAATGAGAAACCTGTTTGCTGGGTGGAAATTGGCCGCTCCCAGGCATATTCTACACTATCAACTTTCCAGGTAATGGGACGCCAGCGATTGGGAGTATTGAAAGGGCCTGCATCTACACCTTTTGTCATGTCGTAAGGAGTGCCCTCATAATGATCGCGCATGAGGGAGAAAACATCCTGTAAAGAAAGTTTTTTGTCAGGTTTGACCCAGAGCGGATAAGGTGATGCACCTTTTACACCGCGGTGGTAATCTGGTGATAAGTTCATAGAAGGAGCACACCGTCGGAGGATACTCCAGACACGGGTTGCACAATAGCGAAGAGTTTTGGGATCTGGAGGACAGTAAGCTTCGTTGAATCTGAACGGTTCCCCGGATTTGGGATCGTAATACCCTTTTTCTACTGCAAAAGAAATTACATTCTTAGAATATAGACAGTTTTTCTTACCCTTCAGAGGAAATTCGCCTATACGGGATTGATTAGCATGGCAGGAGACATAACCGTCCGGGACACGCAGAGCCACCCATTCTGCCCCATGCCCACCAGGTCCTGGGCCGATCATATCCATAATCCAGGCTTCATTAGGATCAGCGATAGAAAAAGTCTCTCCAGTACTGGCATACCCATATTCTTCAACAAGGTCTGTTATAACTTTAACAGCCTCTCTCGCTGTTTTAGCACGCTGAAGAGCAAGCTGCATCAAAGTCCAGTAGTGAAGCAAACCATCCGGATTCCGGAGTTCTTTCCGGCCATCAAATGTCGTTTCACCAATAGCAAGTTGATGTTCATTCATAAGACCAACCACAGCATAAGTATGCGGGACTTGTTTAATCTTACCTTTTATTTTTCCATCCCACCCTCTTATTTCAATGAACTCATCAGGAGCATGATCTTTTGCAGGGATATATCGGAGATGGGGAAGAAATTCTCCATCGCAGGAATAGGTAATCATTACTGACCTGTTTTTTGAAGCTCCCTTTGTTACAAGAATGTTGGTACAGGCTAAAACTTCTGTTGTCATCAGGTACGTTACAAAACAAAAAGCAAAAATAAACAAAAGCTTTCTCATCACAGCACTCCTTTCAATTTGTGATTTAACAATTTGCTGGTTCAGATTTGTAATCTGAACCACTTCGTTTCCCCCTATCCACCATTCGTTTTCCCCGCTATCCCTTTTGCTGGTTCAGATTTGTAATCTGAACCACTTCGTTTCCCCCTATCCAAATATTAGGTTCAAGTTACAAACTTGAACCAGCGCTGCTTACAAACTTAACCCAGCAAATACCATAACATTTCTCATTCATAAATACTATCCAACCCCGGTAAAGGGTCTTCCTTATTTGCTGAAGAATGAAGCCAATGTTCGGCTTGAACAACGTAACCTTTCCTCACAGGATTTTGTTCAATATAATTTGCTTTTGTAATGTAGAATTTTTCACTAAAAATATATTCAGGCATGTTTTTTGACTGCCAGAAATTATATCTTCCATTTTCTACAAACAATTTCAAAATATTCGGTTCGGTATCTAAAATGTTTTGTTTCAACTTTTTTGATGTATACTTTTTAAAATCTCTTACAAACCCAATCACATCATTACTTCTCACTATCAAATGAATATGATTTAACATAAAAACATAATTGAATATTTTCAACCCTTTATTTCCCTGGTAATATTTTAATGAATCTAATAAAATATCCCATCTATTATGCCTGTCAAAGATATAATACCAGCGTTTAATTGTAAAAGTCAAAAAATACATTCCATCATTGAAATCTTTTTTTATTCTAACAGACGGCATTCTACCTCTCCTTTGCTGGTTCAGATTTGTAATCTGAACCACCTCGTTTCCAAATATTAGGTTCAAGTTACAAACTTGAACCAGCGTTGGTTTTGAACCTTATCTGGAACTTCGTCCCTCTTCTCCTATCCAATTTGATCTTGCCGTGGAGTTGACCCTCTGCTAAAATAGTCACCAGATGCATACCCAACGACTCAGTTTTCCTTATATCCAAATCTTTCGGTATGCCAACACCGTTGTCGCGAACGATCAACTCAATCTCGCCTCCCTCTGTTGGGCAAAGAGAAACCTCAATCTTACCCTTTCTTTCCCACGAGGGGGGAAAAGCATGTTTCAAGGCATTTGAAATAAGCTCGTTGACGATTAATCCACACGGAACAGCAAGATCGATCCCCAGGTGAACATTCGCAACATCAAACCTCACCCCAATTTTCTTCGGATCAGTTCCGTAAACCCGATAAAGGTCATGTACCAGACTTTTAATGTATCCTTCAAAATCAATCCTTGCCAAATCCTTCGATCCATACAATTTTTCATGAACAAGCGCCATTGACCTGACCCGATCCCTGCTTTCCTTAAACATCTGAAGCGCCTCTTCATCCTTGACATAATTTGATTGTAGACTGAGTAAACTGCAGATAACCTGCAAATTGTTTTTGACTCTATGGTGAATTTCTTTGAGAAGCACATTTTTTTCCTTAAGATCTCTTTGAACCCTTTCCCCAGCACGCTTGCGCTCGGTGATGTCGTTGACGAAGATAGTTCCCATACCGGAAGGTAATCGGTGGGAGACAAACTGGCATGTTCGCTTTTCTCCATCCTTACGTACTATCACAGACTCCCTTATACGTGGAGACTCTTGTACGGTGATTGTTTTCCTTTTTTCTATAACCGATTTTCGATACCCTTTTTCAGGATATCCTTTCTCCAGCCAGGTGTGGATA
>CAZPNF010000150.1:0-2539 GCA_964587715.1 uncultured bacterium
TATGTTATTGAGTATGGAAATGGGCAAATTACTTTTACACGCAACCGTCTTATTACTTCTGATTCAAGGATAACTGTCGATTTTGAGTACTCAGATCAAAAATTTCAGAAGAATATTTATGGGGCTGTTGGGGATGTCCATCTTTGGCAGGATCATATCAAGCTTACAACATCGTTTTTGAGAGAAGCAGATGACAAAGAAAATCCTCTCGATATTTCTCTGACAGATGAAACCAGAAAAATACTTGCAAATGCAGGAGATCAGTTAGATTCTGCTGTATATTCAGGAGTAAAATATGCAGGCCAGAATAAAGGTGCCTACGAGAAAGTGGATAGTTCAGGTACTGTTTTTTATCAGTACGTGGGTACGAATAAAGGTGATTACGCAGTGCGTTTTTCTTTTGTTGGAAAGGGAAAAGGAGATTACAGTTTTCAGGGATATGGAATATACCGCTACGAAGGTCAGGGGAAAGGTTCGTATCTCCCGATTATTTTTCTTCCCGTAGCATCGAGTCATCAGGAAGCAGATATTTCTTCCTTAATTCAGTTTGGAAAGGGCGTCTCGGCAGAAGCAGAGATAGGTATCAGTAGCAAGGATTTGAATCTCTACTCTTCTTTAGATGATAACGATAATGTAGGCTTGGCATACAGCGGAAAGTTCAACATGAGTGAAAAAGCACTTTCTGTTTTTGGGAAAGGAATAGGCAAGTTATCTATGAATGGAAAAGTGCGGTCTGTAGACGATAGATTTAGACCACTCGGAAGAATGACCGAAGTAGAACACGGAAGAAAATGGGGAGTTGATGAAGGTACGTATTGGGGAGAAAAGATAAAGGAAATTCAGGGAACCTATCGTCCAATATCTACATGGAGCTTAAATGGTGAATTTGGATCATTTAAAAGAGGAAATCTGTTCCGTTCTGAGAGAAGGGAAGTAATGACAGAACTTTCGCAGCCCCGTATTCCGAAGATTCAATATCAAGCAGAGCTTATACAGACCGAGGATGGGAAAGGACTGAAAGGGTACTGGCTGAGGCAGAATGGAAGAATAAAAGGAAAATTGTGGGGAATTGCTCCTTCGTTTTCTTATAGGGGAGAGCACCGAAGGGAAGATGATCCAGATTCAGTCAGAACTGGTTTCTTGTTTGGCGAGTGGACAGGTCGTGTAGCAGTTGGAAAAGGCTTTTTGAGGGGAGAAGTAGGAGAGACGCTTCGTGACGATCGCAGGTATATAAAAGGTATTCTCCAAAAAAATTCACTATCGAAAACGGAGAGACTGCGTTTTGAGCTTCGCCTCAGAAACAGTTTATCATCATCTTTTATGTATACTCATCATACACGAGACTATACTGATGCCTCTTTAAAGGATGAAAAATCTGATCTTGCTGATGTGAAATTGCGGTTGTCACCAGCACGACGATTTCTCGATGGGGCACTTAACTATCAGTTTTCTTCAACTCAACTTTCTCTCATGGTGAGGGATACTATCAAAGTTGGAGAGGGATTGGGAAATTATCGATACGATGAGAATCTTAAAGAGCTCGTTCCAGATCCAGATGGAGACATTTTGTTAAGAACAATCCAGACCGGAGAATATATTCCTGTAAACAATTTGAAAATGGGAGGAGAAATTCGTCTTGATGCATCTCGTCTCTGGAGAAAAAAGAAAGGGATAAAGGAATTTTTGAGATCATGGAGAAGTCGTTCCATGATAAGAATTGAGAGGAGAGACAGAGAACGAAATTTTGTAACTGTAAATTATTCAGCCATCCATCCACTATGGGGAAAAGACTCAACCATTGTAACGGGGCTTTTTTCTTTTCATCAGGATCTGGATTATCTCCCACCGAGAGGGAATTTTTCGCTGAGGTTGCGCTTTCGTAAAGAAGATTCGGAAAACCACCAACTTGCATATGAAGGAATTATCCAGCAGAGAACCGAACATAGCTTGCGTGCAAAGGCCAATCCGTTAAAAAGGCTTGGTCTTCTGGTTGAGTTTCAAAACAAAAAGCAATCTAAGATTTATGCAACGAGAAACTGGTCAAATACAGACATCAAATTACAAGTTTATACAGTTTATGTTTCTTACAGGCCAAAGCAAAAGATCGAATTAGCCCTGAAAACGCAGATAAAGATTGCACGAGATTTTTATCCTGACCCTATAACAAAAGCATCCTCCTTTTTCTTGCTTCCAAGATTTGGATATTCCTTTCGTGGAAAGGGACACTTCAGCGCAGAAATGGAGATAGGAGATGTAAGCTCCAGACCAATGGATAGAACTTTGCCCTACGAGATCTTAGGAGGAGATCAACCAGGCCGTACAGTTCGCTGGACCATACTTTTTACATATCGGGTAACAGATCACGTTATGGCTACATTGAATTATCGTGGGCGACAGGAACCGTGGCGAAAACGATTTTACCAGACAGGTCAGGTAGAAGTAAGGGCATTCTTTTAGTCAGGGATATATATATCACCGCGAAGACGCTAAGGATGCAAAGGAAAGATAGAGATGGATAAAATATCTTACATTAAGAATC
>CAZPNF010000150.1:2639-5683 GCA_964587715.1 uncultured bacterium
TTGGCGAGCTTTGCGACTTTGCGTTGTAAGAGATATCACCGCTGAGACGCTAAGGACGCAAAGGAAAAATAGAAATGGATAGAATATCTTACATAAGAATCTTGGCGAGCTTTGCGACTTTGCGTTGTAAGAGATATCACCGCTGAGACGCTAAGGGCGCAAAGGAAAAATAGAAATGGGTAGAATATCTTACATAAGAATCTTGGCGAGCTTTGCGACTTTGCGTGAGAAATTTATATTGGATGAAAGATTTGGCACAAGACAGACAAAAATTTAAGAGATTACTGGTAAAAATTGTTTTTTCCTTTTTCCTATTTTCCATAGGAGTAATCAGCACTGCCTATGGAAAGACTTCGGGAGTAAAACCAGTTATCAGGCGTATTGAAATTTATGGCAACCGCCATTTTAGCCAGAAAACTATTTTAGAAATAACGGGAATTAAACAGGAAAAGAACCTGCCTGTTAGTTGGCCAGATAAGTCTATAGCTAACCTTCTTTTTCAGTACCATCAGCATGGTTATCTTTTGGCACGAGTTGATTCTATCCATACCAAAACTTCTCACGACAGAAATTTTATTGATCTCTACATCTGGCTTTTTGAAGGAGAGCAGGTCAGAGTGGGAAGGGTAGAAATCCTTGGAGTAGAAAGAAATATTTTACAGGACATTTTTGGTTTATTGGAAACTCGCCCCGGGAGGATTTTTAACGATGAGATTCTTCAGCAAGATGTAAAACAAATTCTTTTGTTTTTTGAAAACAGAGGGTATCCACTGAGTCAAATAGAAATCCGATCCTTGCTGCTTCATCGTGAGCAGAAACATCCCAGAATAGACGTTATTCTTGAAATAAAAAAAGGGCCTCTGGTAACCATAGGTTCCATAGTAATCAAAGAAAATATTCTTACGAAGAACAAAGTAATCTTGAGAGAAACCAGACTTAAGATAGGGGATATCTACAAACAGCAAGAAGTAATGTCGGCTCGAGAGAACCTTCAGAAATTGGGCTATTTTAAGAGTGTAGCAGAGCCGGAAATCACATTTGTCAAAGACAAAGCTATCTTAACATTTAATGTAAAAGAAGGTAATCCCAACACAATTGACGGCGTTATTGGATACAGTCCTCCAGTAAGAGTAGAGGAAAGAGGCTATTTCACTGGTAGGCTTCTGTTTACTTTTCCAAATCTTTTTGGGACAGGACGCTTCTTAGAAGCCTACTGGGAGAAAAAAGATCAATATTCACAGAGTATGCATTTTGGTTACAAGGAACCATGGCTGTTTGGTTTGCCCCTTAATATCGGGACACGGTTTCGTCAGGATATTTGTGATACTACATACGTTGAGAGGGAGTGGCGATTTTCAATGGAGTATTTACCATGGTCTTCTTTTTCAATAAGCCTGGGAGCTGGAGAAAAGGATATCCTGCCGGATTCATTGGGAAGTATTCTCTATAATTTAGCTCAAACAAAATCCTTGCTGCTAACTCTTGGTATAGAGTATAACACTCTGGATAATCCTCTAAACCCCAGAAGGGGTATCCGTTATCATACAATTTTTACTACAGGAAGAAAACGAAATCTGGGACCTGACTTTTTGCGAAAACAGCAGAATTGGAAAGCCAATGTAAATACAAAACGGATTCAAGTGGATGCTGAAACGGTTGTTCCAACTTTTGGGCATCAGGTTTTCTATTTTGGATTTCATGGAACTGAAGTAAAGACTGGTGAGCCTTTCGTTCCTTTGAGTGATCAGGTGCGATTCGGCGGCGCAAGGACACTTCGTGGATATGGAGAGGATGCTTTTCGTGGAAGTTTAGTGGCCTGGAGTAATATGGAGTACAGGTACCTTCTCGGAAGGTATTCCAGGGTTTTTGTTTTCCTTGATGTTGGGATGTATCAGAGAAAAGAAAGAGAATCAGGCTTGATAAAAGGAACAAAGATGGGTTATGGTTTTGGTGTTCGTCTGGAAACCCGTGTGGGTTTGTTCGGGATTGATTTTGGATTGGGTCAGGGAGATAGTTTGATGCGAGCAAAGGTCCATGTGGGATTGGTGAATAAGTTTTAGAGATTAGTCATTAGTTTTTAAGAAAAACCGATGCTATATCTATTCTTGAGAGTTTTTTTTGAGCAAGAGTTGCGGAAATTATTCCGCAACCGATTGTGTCATACTATGTGCGATGCACTTTAAAAGTGCGTCGCACATCTATTCGGCTGTCCTTTCTTTTCCCCAAATAAACAGTAAATTGAGTATATTAAAATGTTTTTAACTTTTAAAAGACCCTTTTTTTTGACTGAATCGCAAATCGCTCAGTTCAGGTTATAAAAGGCTTACGCCTTAAATCCAGAAAAATTCTAATCACTCAACTTTGTAACAACGCCCAAATTACATACATTTTTACACTAACCACTTTTGAGCATCCACTACTGCGATAGCAGTCAAACGAACAATCTCCTCAACAGTAGCTGTACTGCGAATAATGTGAATAGGACTGTCTAAGCCGATCTGCATTGGACCAATAGACTCTGCACCTCCCAATCGTTTCAGAAGGTTCAGAGCAATGTTACCCGACTGCAGCTCAGGAAAAACAAGAACATTGGCTCCTCCCTTTAGCCGACTAAAGGGGAAAACCGTCTCAATAATTTCTGGAACAACGGCTGCATCTCCCTGCATTTCGCCATCGATCATGAGATCAGGCTCTTTTCTAAGAGCAATTTCTACTGCTTCACGAACCTTTCGCGTAACTGGATGATCCACACTGCCAAAATTTGAAAAGGAAAGCATAGCTATCCTTGGTTCCATGTCGAAGAGACGAACGATTTTAGCACTCTGGACAGCAATCTCTGCAAGATCCTCAGCAGTGGGTTCGATAATAGCCTGAGTATCAGCTAAGAAATATACTTTCTTTTTGAATATCAATATATGAAGTGCTGCTACCTTACCGGCAGGATTCTTCTTCTTGATTATCTGAAGTGCTGGGAGGATTTCTTCATGATAATTCTGATTCACTCCCACGTAACCATCTGCATCTCCTAAATAGACCATCATCGT
>CAZPNF010000151.1:0-4934 GCA_964587715.1 uncultured bacterium
TTTCAAAAGTGAGGAGAACAACATCCCCTTTCTTAATAAAAGATTTTGCTTTTTCTTTCACTTTCTCATAAATTTTTAAACCTTCTGGATCATCCATTGCCATGCTTCCACAGAGAATCAGTCTGGAATCTACTTTTTCTTTAACAAGAGCAAACACTTCTAAAACTCCCAGAGGATCTTTCCACTTGTCAAATCTTGATATCTGTGTTATTAAAGGTTTGTCAGTTGGTACTCCAAATTTTTTAAGCGTTCTGGGAATAATTCCATCAATAATCTCAATATTTTTGGGAGAAAGTGGATCTATAGCTGGAGCAATTATCCGATGATCTGTGGGAAAATCACTTCTCAAATATAATTTGTTAGAGACGATAACTGTATCGTATCTTAAAAGAAAATTTTTCATAAAGTCCCAGAGTTCTTGATCGGGGTTTGATAGGTCAATGTGACATCTCCATATCCACGGCTGCTGTTTTTTGTAAAACTTGATAAGTGGGAGAGGTTGAGGATCGTGTACAATGACACAGTCGTGATTTATGTGTGTATATATGGAGAAATTTTCATTGGCTTCTGCATAGAGTTTTCTTTTCATTCTGGTAAAGTTGAGGCGCTCTCCCTGAAGTGCGTTGTGAAATTTCTTTGTCACTGTGAAGAAATCAGGATTGCCGTGGAGAATCCGCCAACCTGCATCGATTCCAATGTCATTCATGAGAGGTACCAGGGTTTGCAGCATTTCTGCTACTCCACCGCCCTGATAGGTTGAATTAATATGGAGTATATGTTTCCCGTAAAGTGTTCTTGCCTTACGGTATATTGAAGAGATTGTCGTATCGCCTACAATGGTTCTGTAATCTTCCAGACTCCGTTTCACTCCTACCTCCTAAATTCAGCTATTCCAAAATAGCAAGTACAAAAATAGTGCCATTGATTAATCAGCAAGATACTGCTTATTTTGAAAAAGTCAAGAGAAAAGATTCTGCTTTCAAAATTATGTTCTTGCAGTAATGGATAGCTTTTTGTAAATTAGAACTTAAGCATGGATAAAAAGTTATGGAAAAATTTTATAAAGAGATAGAGCCAATTCTTCATGGAGTTTCACGTCCTGGGAGATATGTAGGGAATGAACTTCATATTGTAAAGAAGGATTTAAAACATGTACAGGTAAGCTTTGCCTTAGCCTTTCCAGATGTGTACGAAATTGGTATGTCTCACATCGGGATGGAGATTCTCTATCATGTTCTAAATCGTCTCGATTGGATTGCAGCGGAGAGAGTTTATTCTCCCTGGATAGATATGGAAAAGAAAATGAGGGAAAGAGGAATTCCACTCTTTTCTCTGGAATCAAAAAAATCAATCCGCAATTTTGACATCCTTGGTATCACACTTCAGTATGAGCTTCAATACACAAACGTACTTAACTTGATTGGTCTCGCCGGCATACCATTGTGGAGTAGAGAGAGGAAAGAGACTGATCCTTTTGTTGTAGTTGGTGGCCCCTGTGCTTTTAACCCTGAACCTCTTGCTGACTTTGTTGATGTTGTTGTTCTGGGTGATGGAGAAGAAGCAGTTGTGGAACTTGCCTGGGTAGTGAGACAATCAAAACAAAAAAAATGGAGCCGAAAAGAGACTCTCAAAGAGTTGTCTCGTTTAGAAGGTTTCTACGTACCTTCTTTCTATCTGGCAGCAAATGATTCAGATGGGAAGTTTTTAAAACTTGTGCCAAAAGAACAAGAGGTTCCTCCTGTAATAAATGCAAAAATACTTGAAAAACTTTCTCCGGAAAATTATCCCTCGAATCCTTTAGTCCCATTAATCGAAGTTACTCACGATCGATTTTCACTGGAGATCATGCGTGGTTGTACACGAGGGTGTCGTTTTTGCAATGCTGGTATTATTTATCGTCCTGTAAGAGAGAGAAGTGTGGATGATCTTGTAAAAGAGGCAAGTGAGGTCATTCGCAGCACTGGATACGAAGAAATTTCCCTTGTTTCTCTTTCTACTTCTGATTACACAAATCTTCTGGATCTCCTCTCCCGTTTAAAAAACACTTTTAACGATAAGGGGGTCTCGATTTCTTTTCCCTCTCTTCGTGCCGATACTTTTACTCCTGAGATGGCAGATTTTGCAATGGGTCCGAGACGAAGTGGCTTGACACTGGCACCTGAAGCTGGAACACAGAGACTGCGGGATGTAATCAACAAAAATACATCCGAAACTGATATTTTAAAAGCAGTGGAGATAGGTTACCAGCGAAATTGGCATCGGATAAAGCTCTATTTTATGATTGGTCTTCCCACAGAGACAGAGGAAGATTTAGAAGGCATTGTTAATTTAGTTGGTAAAATAATAGAAATAGGGAAACGGTATGGGAAGAGAGAAGCACGTGTTTCTATTTCTCCGTTTTCTCCCAAGGCTCACACACCATTCCAATGGGAGAAACAGAACAGTCTGGAAACAATGGAGGAGAAACTTTCGTTTTTAAGAAGAAAACTTCATCGAAAGGAAGTAAAACTGAGCTGGAGGGATCCAAAAGTTTCTCGCCTTGAAACAGTACTTGGCCGTGGGGATCGAAAGCTGAACGAAGTAATTTATCTTGCATGGAAAAACGGAGCACGATTTGATGGGTGGTCTGATCAGTTTAATTACGATCTTTGGATTAGAGCTTTTGAAGAAAAGAATCTTTCACCAGAATATTATACAGGAGAACTCAACACTGATGGTCCGCTTCCCTGGGATCACATTAATAAGGGTGTTTCTAAATCTTACCTCCTTCTGGAAAGAAAACGGGCACTGTCCGGAGAGGTTACAGAGGACTGCAGAAGGACAGGATGTAAAGGCTGCGGCCTGATGATGCATCCCGTGTGCAGGGAGATAATTTTAAATAAAAATAAAGTATCGAAAGTGGATACTCACAACTTAAGCAAAATTCCTTACGGCAGAAGAACTGTTAGGCGTGTTTCTCAACCTGTTATGAAGAGAAAGATACGGGTGGAATACAAAAAAAAGAACGATATCCGGTTTACCTCCCATCTGGATCTGGCAAGAATGTTCATACGTGCTTTGCGAAGAGCCAATATTCCTGTAGCTATGTCACAGGGATACCACGTTCATCCCAGAATAGCTACCGGGCCGCCACTGCCTTTAGGGTACACCAGTCAGGCAGAATATCTGGATATAGAAATAGACGGCCGTGTGCCACAGAATTTTGAGGAAATAATTAACCGTCATCTTCCAGCGGGGCTTGAGGTTTTTGAGTCGAAGATAAGCTTTGGTAATATTTCCTCATTGAATAGTTCTATTAACTTAGCTTCTTATCTGGTTGAGCTGAGAGATTTTCAGAACATAGAAAAAATTTCTACATGGATAGATGAATTCTTAAAAAAGAATTCTTATCAAGTGATTCGTACAAAAAGAGGAATAGAAAAAAAAGTAGATATTCGTCCTTATGTTGCAGAAGCCGACATAGATAGTGAGGGTATTAAATTTTTGATCCGTCTGGACCAGAATGGTACAGCAAAAGTTGAAGAAGTAATACACGCTATTTTACCACCGTACGAAGAACTCCCTGAACCAACCAGGGTGAAACGGACCGGGCTTTACATAGAAAAGCAGGGGGTGCGGTTAACGCCTCTTGAGGTTATTGACTGAGTTTTCTGTTCAACGCAAAGGCGCAAAGGACGCAAAGGAAGGATAGAGATATATGAAATGATTTGTATAAATCTTAGCGGCTTTGCGTTGAATGTATATCACCGCGGAGGCGCAGAGAACGCAAAGTGGAGATAGGAATAAAGAGAATATTTTATATGAAATCGATTAAGAAAGGATTTTGATGAAGAAAGAAATTGTTATTAATGCCTCTTCCAGTGAGACAAGAATAGCTATTCTTGAGGATGGTGCACTGGTTGAACTCTACGTCGAGAGACCTGAAAATGAGCGGATGGTTGGGGATATTTATAAGGGGAAGATAGAAAATGTTGTGGAAGCTGTGCAGGCGGCTTTTGTAGATATTAGTCTGGAACAGAATGGTTTTCTCTCTTTTGCCGATGTTGGAGAAGAGTACAGTGCCATTGCAGAAAGAGTAGATGATTCTGAAAAGCGAGCAAAGAAAGTAGCTAAAAAAAAGAGTTCCCAAAAGAAAATTTCTCTAAAACTAGGACAAGAAATATTGGTTCAGGTGACAAAGGAACCTATAGGAAGTAAAGGAGCTCGATTTACCTCATCAATTTCTTTGCCCGGCCGTTTTCTTGTACTTGTGCCGCATGATAAAACAATAGGGGTTTCCAGGAAAATTTCTAATTTTAAAGAAAGGAGTCGTCTGCGATTATTAGCAAAGAGTCTTCGACCCGATGGGTTTGGTTTGATTATACGTACAGTAGCAGTAGGCAAGGATGTACAAACTATCAAATCTGATCTAGAGAATCTTTTAAAAACCTGGAAAAGAATTGAAGAAAAGACTAAGAGTGCAAAAGCGCCAGCGCTTATTCACAAAGATATGGGTATGACCTCCAGTGTGATTCGAGATCTTTTTTCTCCAGACATTGATCGTCTTGTTGTCGACTCCAGAAAGCTCTTTAGAGAGATTAAAAAATATCTCAAAGAAGTATCCCCCGGACTTTTGCCAAAGTTGGAGCTATACAAGGAAAAGACTCCGATCTTCGATAAGTTCCAGATTGAAGAAGAAATTGAAAGAAGTTTTTCGAGAAAGATATGGATGAAAAGTGGGGGGCACATTATTTTTGATCAGACAGAGGCTATGATGGTAGCCGATGTGAATAGTGGTCGATCCATCAGTGAAAAAGATCACGAACTTAACGCACTGAAAACTGATCTGGAGGCCGCGCGCACAATAGCACACCAGCTTAAACTGCGTGATATTGGGGGGATTATTGTTATTGATTTTATTGATCTCGCCTCAGAAACGAATCGAAAGAAAGTAG
>CAZPNF010000151.1:4944-5663 GCA_964587715.1 uncultured bacterium
GTTTCTGAATTAAAAAAAAGGCTTAAGAAAGATCGAGCAGCTTTTGACATTCTTCCGATGAGTAATTTTGGGCTTGTTGAACTTACCAGAAAGCGTGTTCGTCCTAGTCTTTTGTATAGATACAGTGAGCCCTGTCCTCGCTGTAACGGGTTGGGACGAATCCCGGCTAGAAGTGCTGTAATTACGAAGATTGAACGGAAGATACAGCAGATTAAATCTACTACTGGAGCACGGCGATTTGTATTGAGAGTTTATCCAGATATGGTATCTTATATGTCAAAAGGATTAAACAGTCGTGTTCACCGTTTGATGCGCAAATTCTTTGTTACAATAAAGCTTGTGCCGGATGAAAATCTTGAGGATGAAGAGTTTGTTTTGACTACTCGCAAAGACGTATTGCCTCAAAATAAAATGTAACCGAAGATATTAGTAGTAGTTAATTTTTCTTCTTTCTTTTTTGGTACTTTTTTCTTTCTTCTTTTTGTGAATTAATGTGGATAAGTGGATAACTTATTTCACTGAACTTTTGCAAAGCCGGCTCTGGATTCCTGCTGAAAGATTGCGGGAATAATATTTCATTTATTGTTGACAATATTGATAATGGCTGTAATTTTTTCTTTCATACGTTTTTGCAGTTCAAATGGATTTAAGCTCTCGAACTGTTTTTTAAGTTTATCTTTTGTTTTTTGGTCAATATAATCTGATTCCATGAGTCTTTG
>CAZPNF010000152.1:0-5660 GCA_964587715.1 uncultured bacterium
GAGAATTTGGAAGAGAAAAGTATACCCCGCATTACTCAATAGGGTTACAGCAAAAAAATTAGATGCAAAACATAAACCTAAAACACAAACAGTCGAAAGACCTATCGCAAAGAACAGAGCTGTATTTGCTACTAATCTCTTATCCTTTTGTTGTGGATAATAAGAGTAATACTTAATTAAAGCCGAATTCAAACCTAAGCTAAGAAATACCGCTAAGAGCTGATTCGTAACAACAAGTATCTCTAAAGCACCATATTCACTTGGAACTAAATAACGGGTATAAATAGGAATTAATATAATATTGATGGCTCGACTTGATACATTAAAAGCTCCATATATGCCAGAATGTTTAATAATTTTCTTAATCTGCTCGAACATTTCTTTTTGATGTCTTTAAATCAAGTTCAACGAAGTAAATAATATTCCAGCCATACGAGATGCTCTCAAATATCTCCTTTAAAAGAGTCGAATGGATCTTATACCTTTCAAAAACAGAACAATCCTTCTTCAAAATTTGGGGCAATAGTGTAGTAGAAAATAGATTGTTTCTGCGGAGCTCGGTGCACACTTTACCAATAGATTTATTTAACTTACCTCCACTGTTTCATCATGGTTTCTTGGCTACCACAAAAGCAACACCTTGTACCGGAGCAAGTTTGCAATAATCCTCATATTCAAGATTATCTATTTCACGCCAGGTCGTTTCAATCCAACTTCCATACCGTTTCGGTTTGAAGAAAAACCTTTCTATTTCAATGTTCGGTATAAGTTCACACAATCTGTCGTGGTCATATATTCTCATATTCCTCTCTGTGGCAAATTTCCCAAATGGAACTGTAATAATAAGCTGCCCCCCCCGCTTCAGACAAGCAAGCAGTTTCTGCACTGCAATCTTGTCACCATCAGGACGGATGGGATCACCGTAGCCCCCAAGCCCTATATGCTCTATCGTGGAGACCGAGATTACACAATCATATTGCTCTTCTGGTGGCTTCCAGCTCGAAATATCCGCCTGTATAAACTTAAAGTTCAGATGGGTAAATGGGTAGCGCCGAAAATCAAGACCAGTTACATTGTAGCCGAGTGAAGCCAGGTGAATCGGCAAGAGGTCTTCCACACAACCGAAATCTAAAATAGACCTCCAATTCTCATCCAGATACTGGAATACAAGCGGATATTCTATAATCCGTTCTGAGAAGATAACTCTCTCTGGAGAAGCATCTAGATTCGATAGTTTACTTATTGCATAGTTAATCAATCTACCGACTATCTTTTTATTTTCTACCTCAAATACAATATTTTTGTTTCTGGAATATAATCTCACATCTTCAGGTAGTAAGGTCATATCAATCACTCCTCAATTTTCTCATAACAGCTTCAAAAACTTCGCCTACACTGATAGAATTTAGACACCTATAGTTATAAGGACAGTTTTGTACCATCTCGCCCCCTTCCAACTTAAAACAGGGAGAACAAGGTAAATCTTTTCTAATTATAATATGCCCATTACCATAAGGAGCGGTTCTATGATAATCAGTGGGACCATAAATCGCAATCACTGGAGTGCCCACTGCGGCGCTGACATGCATCAATCCGCTATCATTACAAATAAAGAGTTTGCATTTTTCAATAATTGCTGCTGCCTGTTTGATCGTTGTTTTACCAGCGGCAATAATTGGTATACACTTCATTTTCTCTTTTACATAATTGACCAAACTTATTTCATTATGAGAGCCTAAAAGCACGATTTTTGCTCCATAACTTTCTACAATCCTATCAGCCAACCCTGCATATCTATCTAAATTCCACTGTTTCCATCTCATAGTAGGACTTGTCCCTACCTGAACACCGATAAGCAAATCTTGATCAGAAATACCATGTTGCCTTAGAAATTTATGTGCATAGTCTCTATCTTCCTCTCTTATCCACATAACTGGAGCCTTATCAACTTCGTTCTCCTTGGCACCTATAGCATATGCAAGTCTTAAGCCTCGATCTATTTCATGTTCATTTTCAGCCATTTTCACTTTGAAATCATAAACATAATCATATTTGTTATTCCATCCTGGGCTAGTGCAATGTCCTATTCTACATGGAATATTGCTTAAAGCAGTTAAAAGAGCAAGAAAAGAACTAGCACCATGAAATTCACTAATCAATAAATCAAAGTGTCTGTCTCGCATCTTTTTAATAAATCGTATTTTCTTAAAAATATTCGTTCCATTCAAATTGAAATCTATAATCTCATCAACTATTTTACTCCCTCTAACAACCTCCTCACACCCTGTATTATTGCCAACCAACAAAGCAATATGAGCCTTTGGGTAAGTATTTTTAATCGCCCTAATAGTAGGAGTAAAAAAAAGCATATTACCAAGCCCCATATATCCATATATCAAAATACTGTGAATGTCTTGATAGTTGGGAAGTTTAGATTTTACTTTAAAGAAAACACTCTTAATCCTAAAAATCTGACAGAATATCCAGATTACGAGTCTTTTTGTACACTTAGCTAACTTCACCATTTCTCACTTAATCTCTGTAAATCTCAAATGCTTAAAGACCATTTAATATGATACAAAAGTTTTTCCCAGTGCCCCCCTAAGAGCTACAACTTTTCCTCTACTTCAAAACTTATCTCAGTTGCCTGAACTAATTGCCACAGCGGGATAGATTTTTTACCTTTTATGACAGCCTCGTAGAATTCCTTCAGCTCCTCTAAATGCCCTTTGTCTTGTTTCTTAGTTTGCAGCCCCTTGTATTTTGGCCCAATAATATCCATTTTCTTATAGTCCGTCATCTTTAGTATTTTGCCGTCCACATAAATTTCCATTTCCTCTTTCGGATAATCTGTTGAACCTAAAGCGGTATAGGTGAGATTACAAAGAGAACCATCCTTATATTTTAGTGTTGCATTAAAGTTATCATTAGAGGCATACTGCTCAGATTTAGGGCTAATGGATTTGGCTTCTATTGAAACAACCTCTGAATCAGTTAAGAAATTAAACAAATCGTAGATATGACAGGCTTCTCCAATATTCCTACCTCCACCCTCTTCTGTGTGCACCCAATGACTTAATGGAATATAACCAGCATTCATCCGATAGTTCACAATCATGGGATTTTGTCGTTCAGCTACGATCTCCTTTGCTCTCACGGCAAACGGAGAAAACCTCCGGTTGAATCCCACCACAAAGGGAACTTGAGTTTCTTTCAACACCTTTACCAATTCCTCCAGTTCCTCTTTGTTTAAAGCCATCGGTTTCTCCACAAAAACTGCCTTGCCTGCATGAGCAGCTTCTATAGCAATTTTGGCATGCAGGTTGTGTCTGGTGGTAATAATCACCATATCCACCTTTTCGTCTTTCAATACTTCCTGATAATCGGTGGTGCAATAACCAGCCTCAAACCGTTTGGCCACCTTTTTGGCTTTGTTCCCATCCTTTTCCACTATGGCATAAGTATTATAAAGATTTGAAAGTTTCTTTAAATTGGGCAAATGCATTCCCTTGGCAAAACCACCGGCCCCAATCACCGCTACATTGATTATTCCCTCTCTCTTAATCGGCTTGGGACTCAGCGTAATCCTCCGTTCAATACTCTTTTCTGTTTGCCTATATCCTAACAGTACCCCCAATGGCTTTTCCTCACTCTCCTTCAATTCTCGATATGCCTTGGGGGCATCGTCAATCTCATACTCCTTAGAGATCAACGCCTTAAAATTAACCTTACCCTCAGCGAGCATCCTGAGATATTCTTGCATATTCCTGTTCTCTGTCCAGCGGACATAGCCGTAAGGATAATCTATCCCCTTTTCCTCATATTTTTCATCATACCGCCCGGGCCCGTAGGAGCAAGAGATCAGAAAATCAATCTCCTTTTCATAAAACGGAGAACGTTTCAGCCCAAGCCCCACAGCTCCAACAACCACAACCCTTCCTTTTTTTCGTGTCATCTCCATCGCCTGTTGCACAGGAAGATTACTTTGGGTTGCGGCTGTAATAATCGTCGTGTCTACTCCGTAGCCTGAAGTAAATCTTAGAACAGAGGTTACTGGATCTTCCTCTCCACTCATGACACCGTAATCCAGTCCAAGTTGCTTTGCCAGTTCCACTCTCGACTTTGCAATATCTATCCCGATAACATGACATCCTGCTACCTTTAGAATCTGTGCAGTAATCTGGCCAATCAAACCCAGTCCAATCACGGCAACAATTTCACCCAATCGAGGGGCAGCCCGTCTCACTCCCTGCATAGCAATGGAACCCAAAGTTACTGAAGCCGCTTCTTTTAAATCCAACTTATCAGGAACCTTCACCACTAAATTTCTGGGCACGCAAACGAACTCAGCGTGATTCGCCTTACCCGCGCCAGCACAGGCAACTTTGTCACCAATTCTTATATCTTGTATCCGCTTTCCCACATCGGTAACCACACCCGCACAACTATAACCAGTCGGATGAGTATCTACCTCTGCCAGTTTACCCTTTACCACATTTATGGTTGCTGGGATGCCGTGGGTCTTTGCCATGTTCAGCACTTTTTTAACATTTTCAGGTTGTGTTCTTGCCTTCTGTAAAATGGATTCTCCTGAGCTAACAACCCCAGCTATTTCCGTCCCTGAGCTTATCAAAGAATATTGAACGCATACCAAGACCGATCCATCATCCACCATGGGACTAGGAACTTCTTCTACAACCACTTCGCCTCTTTTTACTATGACTTGTTTCATCTATTAAGCACCTCGACGATTCTCTGGGCTACCTGGTCATCCCAGAATTTAGGAATATGACCTTCTTTACCATTCCCATTTAAGATATTCAAACTTTCCCGGACTATTGTATTCGAGTCGGTCCCTACTAAGGTATTGGTACCACGGGTTACGGTAATTGGCCGTTCTGTATTCTCTCGAATTGTCAAACATGGGACATGAAAAAATGTAGTTTCTTCCTGAACCCCACCAGAATCTGTCAGCACAAACCTGGCATTCATTTCAAGAGCAAGGAAATCAAGATACCCAACAGGATTGGTTAGAACTAATCGGCCATCAAGATTCTGAAAACCAAACTCTTTCATCCGTTTCTGTGTTCTGGGATGAGCGGGAAAAACTACATCGATCTCCTTCCCAATTTGATGCAATGCCTCTAATATTTCTTTAAAGGTTTCTCTCTGGTCTACGTTCGAGGGCCGATGGAGAGTTACCAGGGCATATCCCTTCTCATTCAGGTTCAATTTCTTTAGAATGCGAGACTGTTCTGCTTTGTGACGATACTTTAAAAGAGACTCCACCATCACATTCCCAACAAAGTGAATCTTCTCTCTGGGGATCCCTTCTTTCAGTAAATTTTCCTCGGCTTCTTCACACGTAATAAATAGATAATCAGAAATCTGATCCGTGAGGATTCGATTGATTTCTTCAGGCATGGTTCTATCATAACTTCTCAGTCCAGCTTCCACATGAGCCACAGGTATACAAAACTTAGAAGCAACCAGAGCACAGGCCAGAGTAGAGTTTACATCGCCGACCACAATTACTAAATCCGCTTTTTCTTTTTCTAAGACTTTTTCAAATTCAATCATAACTTTAGCTGTCTGCAGAGCATGACTGGCTGATCCCACACCAAGGTAAAAATCCGGCCTGGGCAATCCCAGTTCTTCAA
>CAZPNF010000153.1:0-686 GCA_964587715.1 uncultured bacterium
ATCGGGCTTAACTTTATGTTCTATTAAATAGTCAACAACTGCTTTAGCTCTTTCTTCTGATAGTTCAATATTTGTTTCAAGTGAACCTTTATTATCGGTGTGACCGGAAATTTCTATTTTTATTTTAGGATAGTCGGTAAAGAACTTCAGTATTCTATTAAGCTCAAAATAAGATTCGGGACGAAGTGTGGCTTTAGCAAAGTCAAAAAAGATATTATTCAGAACTATTTTTGCACCGACAGTAACTTTTTTCAGCTCAAAATCTTTAGAAATCTCGTGATATGCAGCGGTAATAGGAATATTAAAATTTTCTGAATGGAACAGATAATCGTCAGCATAAACAGTAATTCCGTAATTTTTTCCTGAGGGTAATGATACCAGGAATTTTCCGGTTTTAGTATTAGAAGTAAAAGTTGAAATAACTTCATTTTTTTCATTATCAACAATTTCAATTTTATCTCCGAATCGTGTCATAATGTATATCTGCACTGCTCGCACAAAGAACGGGATATATGCAAGGAGCACGAGAACAATCATCCATTTCTTCCAGAGAAGTTTGATTCCTGCTCTGGCAATAACCCACCAGGTCCGAGGTCGGGCTTTCAACTGCCCATACCAGGAGCTGTACGATTCTTCATAGATCGGCATTCTGGTCTGCTCCTATCCGTTTCACAAAAACATCTTCC
>CAZPNF010000153.1:696-5649 GCA_964587715.1 uncultured bacterium
TCCAGTGTCTGGATGCTCGGCACCATTTTTCGCAGCTGAACACCGACTTCTTTAGCAGTTTTTAGAATTACTTCTGTTCCGCTTTTTTCAGGAAGAATGACATCGAGAAGGTGTTTCCCGTTGGGACGAACCTCACATCCTTTTTTCTCCAAGATATTTTTAAACTTCTCATCATCTCCCTCTACTCTGACTGTATAGGCTCCGGAATAACTTCCTCTAAGCTCATCAACGTCTCCTTCTTCGGCAACTTTTCCATTATGAATTATAATAACCCGCTCACATGTACTCTCCACATCCACTAATATGTGAGAAGCTAAAACAATGCTCATTTTACCTCTGCTGGAGATATTCTGAATCAGATCGAGCATCTCCCGTCTGCCTCTGGGATCCATCCCGCTTGTGGGCTCATCAAGAAATAGAAGTTTGGGATCATGTACAATAGCCTGGGCAAGTTTTATTCGCTGCTTCATGCCTGAAGAATAGGCTTCAACTTTTCTGTAGCGTGCTTCTCCCAGCCCGACAAGGAAAAGAACCTCGTGAGCCCGCTGCATTGCATCTTCCCTGCTCATGCCGGAGAGTTCACCAGCGTACTGAACCATACCGATTCCTGTAAGCCCGGGGATGAGACAGTCGTCTTCTGGCATGTAACCAACAACCTGACGGATAGCTTTTTGCTCCCCTGTTACATCTCTGCCCATAATTGTGGCTGAACCAGAACTTAGTGGAACCAGTCCCAGAAGTCCTTTAATGAGACTCGATTTCCCTGCACCGTTAGCACCGAGAAGACCAGTTGATCCCTGAGGAAACGTTATTGAAAGATGATCAACGGCTGTCAAATTACCGTACTTGATAGTAAAATTTTGAAGGCTTACAGACAAGTATCCTCCATTTTTAGAATCTGATATTTTTTGTACGTAATAAAAAAATAATAGTTTCCAAACTTTTGTGTTTTGATATTTGTTATTTTTATACTTTCTCCATGTGCGGGGCTGTATCAAAAGTCGGAGATTTAGAAGAACCACAAAAAATGCACAAATAGGACTAAGTGTTTATTTCTTAAAATATTATTCTTTGCGAGCTCTGCGAACTTTGCGGTGAAAGGAATACTTTTGATACAGCCCCTATTCGTTTAAAACCTGTACCCCGCTGAAAGATACCACTGGTTTTCTCCGTCGCTCATGTGTCCATATCCAATATGGATAGGTCCCAACAGAGTATTCACAGAAAGGATAGCACCAATCCCCTGTTTGAAATCCTTTGCCATGATTTTAGTATATCTTCCCCACATTCCTCCAAAGTCGTAGCGCAGCGAAAAATAGGTTTCTATCCATCTGGACGAAGGTACCCTGTAACGAAGTTCACCACTGAGTAAAATAAATCTTTTACCAATTAGAGCCTCCTGGGGTAAACCAATAAACGAATTCAATCCTCCCAGACGAAACTGTTTGGTAAATGGAGTTGTCATATCGGATGTTCCCCAGGAAATTTTAGGATGAAAAACAAGAAAAGAAAGCAATGGATAATAAGACTCCATTGAAGAAAATATCTTGGAATAGGAAACCTTGCTGCCCAAAAATTTCCCGGCAGTCTCGTACTCCAGAAGATGATACTTACCTGTTGTGGGAAAAGGAACATGATCTCGTGTGTCTACTTCTGATCTAAGAGTAATGTTACGGAGAGTAAATCTTTCCCGTGGAGTCCGCCCTTCTCTGGGTTCCAGATTTATCTTTTCTGATCGTATCCGGATAGAAAGCGTACCAAACTTACGCATCTGTTGGCCCAGAGATAGGGATAATGTTATGATTGACTTTCCGTAAGTCCCAACCTGTTTGTGATCCTGATAGTAATTAAAGTAACGTTTCTCAAGAGAAAAGTTAATTCTGTAAGTAATGTAGGTATAGAGGAATCGATCAGACCAGAAGCGAACCCGAACCATTTCATCCCGTTTTCCTATGAGCCCCATTAACGAACATTTGCTTCCAAACCCGAGAAAGTTTTCTTCGACTGCCTGGAGATATCCCTGTGCTCTTCTCTCAAGATCGTACCGCAGCCCCAGACGGGCAAGAGCATACCCATGCTCGACAAGATTAAGAATAAGATCATAAAATCTCCCATCTTGTTGAATATCAAATCGCACTTCCTCAAAATAGCCTGTACTGTATATATTTTCAATCCCCTGTCTTAGCAGGGAAATGTTTAATAAATCTCCTGGCCTAAGCGGAAGTTCTCTAAGAATTACAAAAGGACGGGTATGGTCATTCCCCAGAAGTTTTATTTTACCAATTCTACCTTCGTCAATATCAATTCTTAAGACTCCGTTCTCAATATGGGTATTTTTTATCCTGGCAAGTGCATATCCTTTCCTGTGATATTTTTCTATCAAACGCTGGCTGTCCCGACGACCTTTCTGGATGTTGAGAACTTCCCCCCCCGTGCTTTCCAGACAGGCCAGGAGAAGCGAATCAGGGAAAATTTTACTGCCAGAAATAACAATCTTTTTTATGAAGGGATTTTCTTTTACCCTGAATATAAGAGAGTTAACTGAAGTATCAACAAAAGCTGAAACACTGCAAAAATATCCGGTCTGGATTAAGGATCTCCCGGCCCAGATAATCTGAGCTGCCGGAACCAGGGAAGATGTGTCTATCTTTATTTCGTCAAAAAAAGTTTGAGGATCGAGCTTATAACATCCAGAAATAAAAATTTTCTTAATAAGAAGTGATGTATCAGCCCAACTCTCTGACTTCTCCCTCAAAAGACCTTCTATCCTTGGGATGGCTTTCTCTACAGCTTTCTCTCCTGCCAGTACAATGGTGTCGATTTTATTAAAATCAGTGTTGGAAATGTTATCCAGAAAAGGCTTTATAGAAACATCCGCTGTCTTGAGTTGAGAATGAACCTTCTCTTGCTGCATTATAGTGGTTACTTGATCAGCAATCTGCCAGGGAGCCATCAAGGATTTTGCATCACGGAGCTTTGAAGATGTGTCAACGCCGATAACAATATCCGCTCCAAGGGATTTTGCTTCAGTCACTGGAAGGTTCTGGACAAGACCACCGTCCACTAACAATTTATTACCCATACGAACGGGAGTAAAAAGAATAGGAATAGCCATACTGGCCCGAAGGGCATCAACTAAAGACCCTTTTTTAAGAATGACTTCTTTCCCCGTGAGAAGATCAGTAGTAATTGCTCTGAAGGGAATATGGAGTTTGTCAAAATCTGAGGAAAAAGAATAAGGAGCATTCATAATAAGATTACTGAGAAGTGTAGTTAACTTCTGGCCTGCAGTATAACCCGAAGGGATTTCAAAAGAAAGCCCTCTTAAACGAACCTGCAAGATATATCCTGCCCTCTCCTCTTTCTGCCCTAAGAAAAGCTGTTTTCTCGGAGGCTTATCCTGAATAATTTCGCCCCATTGAATCTGGTGAGCTAAGCTGTCAATCTCCGTAGCAGAATATCCCACAGCGAAAAGGCCTCCTATGATAGCCCCCATGCTGGTACCGGCAATGCCGTCTATTGGGAGACCGTGCCGTTCAAAGACTTTGAGAACTCCTATCTGTGCCAGTCCTCTGGCACCTCCCCCGCTCAGAGCAATAGCAATCTTCGGCCTTTTCACCTGAACGTAGGGGATAAAACTATCGCTATTAGGAGATTCCTCAAGACCCAGAGGGATTTCTATCTCTCCTGTGGTCTGAGTTCTTCCCGCAGCAGAAAAGAAAATTAAGCATTCAATGGAGAAAATGAGAAAGTAAAACTTCATAGCAAAAAAGATAAGCAAATGAAATTTAAAATCAAATTGATTTTTACTGGACTTTTTAGTAAACTAATAACATTGTTACAACAGTAGGAATTCTTTGATAATTTAACTTTCTCTGGTTTTCCGAAGTTTAGTAAATTCTGTCTTTCTGAGTCCCACCTTCTGGCGGGGCGAAGAATCTGGGGCAGAGGGGAAGCTCAAAAAGAATAAAAGGCTTACGCCTTAAATCCTTCCCCTTTAAGGCAGGAAATCATCTTTTAAAGAGATGGCATCGCTGAGATAAAGATTGTTGCGGAGACGAACCCTAAAAGGACAAAACTCGATGAATCCCAGGACAGGTTCTTTACTCTGGATATCATTTTTTGCAGCTATGACAGCAGTGGGCGGTATGATCCGCATTCCCACGCTTATTGTTCCTATTACGCTTCAGACCCTCTTCGTTTACCTATCCGGGGATCTTTTAGGGAGTAAAAGAGGGGCTTACAGTCAATTACTCTTTCTAACACTTGGGTTGATGGGAATTCCTGTATTTGCTATGGGAGGGGGGCCTGGTTATATTCTGCAGCCTACTTTTGGCTATCTTGCCAGTTTCCCAATTGCTGCATGGGTTATAGGAACTACAGTAAAGAAACTCAGGAACTCTGAAAGCTGGCTCAAGTGGATAACTGCCAATGGAGTCGGATTTATTATAATCAATACAATGGGTGTGGTTTATCTTTACATTAATATTAATTTCATAGTGCACCAACAACTTTCATGGAAACAGGCTCTCTGGGGCGGTGTTCTCATTTTCGTCCCAGGAGAAATCGTTAAAATAATTCTGGCTGCAGCCCTTGCTAAGAGGCTGAAACCACTGATGAATCGCGAGCAGCACCAAGTATGAAAAACTTAGTAAAAATAGTTTTGGGAATTTTTCTTCTGACAAGTGGACTTTCTGTTCACGCCCAGAGGAAAAAGAATCCCGAAGAAATTCTGAAAGAAATTAAACAATTAGAAGCCGAGCTGAAAAGCAAACAAAACAGAGAAAGAACTTTACTCGAGCAAGTGGAGGATATCGAAAAGGAAATTAACCTCAGGCAGAAACTTCTCAAGGAAATAGAAAATCAAAAACAACAGAAAGAAAGAAAAATAGAAAAAACAAAGGGCAATTTGAAGAACACAACAGGAGAATATGAAACGTTAAAAAGAATCGT
>CAZPNF010000154.1:0-5616 GCA_964587715.1 uncultured bacterium
CCGAAAGAAGTTTGGTTTAATAGGGGAAGAATATGCTTTAGACAATCTTTTGCAAAAGGTGAAAATACATCTGTCTGTATTCTCTTAAAATCCATGACAGAGAATTTTTTCTTTTCCGAAAGCAGCTGATTTATCCTTTGAATTCTTGAAGGATGATCCCAGAGGCCTGAGATTGGATAAGGGCTGGTGTTATTTTCTACAGAATTATTAGCTGTAGCAATGAATCCTTTCTCAGGATTTTTTGTGAAAGGTAAAAAGTTATATGGTATATATCCTTTCCAATCCGCTGTTTTCTTTTCTCCTGGTCTCGGCAGAAAAGCCAGCCCATAAGCTCTTATCGGGATTTTCCCTGCTGCCTGAACCCCGATATTCCCATCTACATCTGCATAGACAATATTTAGAGGTGGAACGTCTAAATCTTTTAACGCCTTTTTGAATGACTGCCAATCTCCGGCGCGATTAAGGTTGTATAAAGCCAGTCCTTCATCACTTACTTCGTAACCTGCCCACTGTACTGAGAGGGCAAAATGCGTTGGCCCCTTCCATCTGAGCAGCTTAGAAACAATTGGACCGTGATGGGTTCTAAGTATGTGGATTTTTATGGGGACTTCGTTTCTCCTTAGAATCTTCTCTTCGATTATATCAGCCTTTTTATACGATCCATTGTACAGTACCTCTGTTGAATCCTCAGGGTCGAGTTTTTCGATAAAAAAATCCATGTTATTAGCCATCAGGCTTGTCAATCCCCAGGCAATTTTTTCATTATGACCAATAGTAATGAATGGAACTCCTGGCAATGAAACTCCTGCGACGTTGAATCCGCCTCCTGTCAAATGTGTTTCATACCATATAGAGGGGGTCATCGGGTAGAGGTGGGGGTCGTTTGCCAGAATAGGCTTGCCAGTGGCAGAAAGTTTTCCAGAAACAGCCCAGCTGTTGCTGCCACATCCTGACTCTATGAGTTTTGTTCTCTGCCCAAATGAAATAACATCTTGAAATAGAGACGAGAAGTGTTGATTTTTCCATCCAGCGATTTTTGAAGAACGATGAATCGAGGAAGGAAATAACTCTTCAGCCTTTTCCATGCCTACTTTTTCTACTATCATTCCCATGGTAGCATTGGTTAACCAACCAAAACTCAACTGCCAGCCGAGCCAGCGAAGTATAGAAACAGTGTCTACTATACGCCAGGGAGATGGTTTGTAGTTAAGCAGTTTAAATTCTATGGGGAGGTGTTTTAGATTCTCTTTGATGCAGGCATTTATGCCGTCAGCATAAGCCTGGTAAGCCCGGCGTGATTCAGGGGAAAGATGCTGTACAATACGAGCCGCTGTGCGATTGATTCCTATAGTAAGCATTAAACTATCTGTTTTCAAGCCCGGCTTGCCTACAATTTCTGTGAGGCGTCCTTCTGCTATTCTTCTTTCCAGATCCATTTGCCAGAGACGATCCTGAGCTGTGATGAATCCCTGTGCAAAAAGAAGATCATGTTCATTTTGTGCAATTATGTGTGGGATGTGGTATTCGTCTCTGTAAATTCTTACTTCGCTCTGTAAACCTCGTAAGGATATTTCTCCTTTTGTACGGGGAAGAGAACGCATTACCATTTGGTATCCCCAGACGCAGAGAGATAGAAAAGCTACAGTTACAATTATGAGCAGAATGAAACCGGTTTTTAATCCTTTTCTCATAATTCCTTTCCTGAAAAAATCCAATGTATAATATTAATTAATACTCATTACAATGTCAAGTTGAAAAAGATGGTTTTTTATCTTGACTTAACGATTTTTTTTTGATACATTTTTTTTACTCAATGATATAACTTACTAAGGAATTGTTATAAGAAAGGATTTTCAAAAGTCTACGACCAGATTGCTCGTGGGCTTTTTTATTATGCGTTGGAAAAGGCATCACTTTGAAAAAGAAGAGAGCATCGTTACGTTTCTCTGTAAGGATCAATACGTAGCATCAGGACAGGAAGCATTACTCAGGTCCAGGAAGATTCTTGAGGATTATATCCAGGAGAATCCTGAGTTTGAAACTACCCATCTACCTTATTATGCTTCGAAAGATGCTCCTGAATTGATTCGCCATATGTGTAGAGAAGCAGAGAAGGTTGGTGTAGGACCACTGGCTGCTGTTGCAGGTGCACTGGCAGAAGAAAGTTTAAAAGCACTCCTTGATGCCGGGGCAAAAGAAGCCCTTGTCGATAACGGGGGAGACATTGCTCTTTTTATCCGCAAACCTGTCAACATAGGAATTTTTGCAGGGAACTCTCCCCTAAGCGAGCTGGCTTTTGAAGTAACTCCCCGAAGTGAACCTTCTGGAATTTGTACATCTTCCGGTACAGTAGGGCATTCTTTCAGCTATGGCAAAGCTGATGCTGCGGTTGTTATTTCTTCCAATGTTGTTTTAGCTGATGCAGCAGCAACAGTTCTTGGTAATCGAGTAAAGGAAGAAAAAGATCTTAATGGATGTTTCGATTTTTTAGAAGATGTCCCTGAGATCGAAGGTGCACTCGTTATCTATCACGACAAGATAGCACTCTGGGGCAAGTTACCGGAATTGATCAAGTCGCGAGTCGACGTGAATCTAATTACAAAAGGTGAGATTGTATAGGTAGTTTTATCCCATACCCGGGGGAAGTTGCACGTCACAGCGCATCTTCGGTGACGTCACTCCGCCAAAGTGGGAATTCTCTCAAAGATAACGTGGGTTGTTTGTGATTAAATCATGGTTGCGGGAATTAGCCGTAGCGTTTTCCGCGACTGATTGTTACAGAGACCGCTTCGCTTATTTCTGTAATCACCTAAAGCAAAGTTACTCTATTTTTGAGTCAATGCGCAGTCAATCCAGAAGCTTCTAAAGATATTTTTCTCCTTGCTTTTTTGTCTGTATTTCTGTATGTTTTAGAGATTTGTGACCAATTTTGAGGATGTCGTTTTTGAAAAAGCACGTTTATTATTTTCTGTTTGTTTTTCTTTTTTTACCCACGGTTATCTTTGGTGGATTTGTTCTGGGGAAATATGGAGGTGCATTCTTAGAAACCGGCGTAGGTGCCAGAGCTCTGGGAATGGGTGGAGCTTACGTCGCAGTTGCCGGTGATGCAACAGCAATATATTGGAACCCGGCAGGATTGGTTTTTCTGAAGACCATTCAGATTCACGGAATGCACTCAGAGCGGTTCGCCGGAATAGTGAATCGTGATTTTGCGGGAGTAGGTATCCCGCTTGGAGAACGCCTTACCCTGGGATTTGGTTTTTTAAGGTTAGGAGTGGATGGAATCCCGTTTACTGATATCATGGACACCTCCCGCAGTTTGGGGGAAATATATATCGATGAATCAGGGAGAAGAGTTAAAAATGATCCTTTTGTTTCTAAATATGTAAATGACAGTGAAACGGCATTTATTTTTTCATTTGCCAAGCGAAATTCTGCAAGATTTTCCTGCGGAGGGAATATTAAGGTAATCAGGAAAAGCGTAGGAGAGTACGGTGCGTGGGGAATCGGATTTGATTTTGGGGTTTTGTTTAATCCTTATCGTTCCCTGAAAATTGGTGCTGTACTTTTAGACGGAACATCCACTTTAATTGCATGGGACAGTGGGCGGAGAGAGCTGATCAGTCCAAGATTAAAAACCGGGGCAGCCTATCAATTTAAAATTTCCACGTTTAGCGTGCTTCCTGTTTTTGATGTGGAGACTACTTTTGAAAATCGTGGATCGGCAGTCCAGGCTGCTCTGGGCAGATTGGGATTTGATTTCAGGAGCGGTCTGGAAATAGGATTCAAAAATCGGATTGCTATGAGGGTTGGTCTAAATAGAGGGAGTTTAACAGCAGGGGCAGGATTTCTGATTTCTGCAGTGCAAATTGACTACGGTTTCTCACAACATTTCGATCTCGGGAATACACACCGCGTATCAATAACGCTTTTCTGGGATAGAAAGCGTTTTCTTCAATTATAGTGGGCTAAATAACATAAAAACAGAGCAGAATGCAAAATTACTGTTGACTCTTAGGATTTTATTTTGTAAAATATAAACACTGGTTTTATTTATAAAGGTGTATTATGACTTCCAGTATGACAGGTTTGGGTCTGGGTGAGGCTCAAAAAGATGGTACAACTGTTACGGTAGAATTGAGATCAGTTAACAATCGGTTTCTTGAGATCTCGTGCAGGATGCCTTCATTTCTCTCTCATTATGAAGCAAAAGTTAAAGAAATTATTAGAACTAAGCTTCAACGGGGTAAGGTTTATGCGACAATTTCTGTTCAAGGGGAGACTGATGAAGTTTTAGATATCCGTGTTGCTCCCAAAATGATTTTGGCCACTCGTCACTTATTGGATGAACTTCAGAAGATAGCAGGAATAAAGGAAGAATTGAAGTTAGAGCATTTCTTGAAGTTCTCTGAGATTTTTGAGTCAGTTAAAGAGCCAGAAGGCTCTGAAAAAACCTGGGAGTGTGTAAAGGATGCTTTGAAAAAAGCGCTAACGGATCTAAAAGATATGCGGGACAGGGAAGGAGAAGCTCTGTCCCATGATATTCTCAGTAGAATTCAGATTCTGGAAGAGCATGTAGCAGCTATAGATAAGATTACAGAAATAAACTTACCAGATGCATATAAGAAAATGGTGGAACGTGTTGGTAAGTTAATAAAAGATAGGGAGATTGACCAGGAAAGATTAAATACAGAAATCGTACTTATGGCAGATAAGATGGACATAACAGAAGAATGTGTCCGACTGCGAAGCCATAACCAGCTTTTCTTTCAAATATTGAAGCAAGAACCAGTTGTAGGCAAAAAACTAAATTTCCTTCTCCAGGAAATGAACCGTGAAGCAAACACAATCAGTTCCAAAGCTGTTAACGCTGATATCAGCCATCACGTAGTTGAGATGAAAGAAGAAATAGAAAAACTTAGAGAGCAGGTTCAGAATCTGGAGTAGGATAGAGCATGGGCAGACCCAGGAAAAGATTGTTTGTTATTTCATCTCCTTCCGGGGGAGGCAAGACCACCATAGTCAGAGAATTAAGAAAGGAAGGTTTTGACTTTGCCTATTCTGTTTCTGCTACGACACGCCCACCCCGAAGGGGAGAAAAGGACGGAGTTGACTATTTTTTTTTAGACGAGGAAACCTTTTTAAGACGAATCAAAGAGGGGGCTTTTCTTGAGTGGGCAAAAGTACATGGCTATTATTATGGGACATTAAAGGCTCAGATCAATCGTTACCTGTCTGAAGGCAAAATGGTATTGCTGGACATCGACGTTCAGGGTGGGCTTCATTTAAAAAATACGAGATCTGATGCTGTGCTTATTTTTCTTTCGCCTCCGGGGATAGAGGAGCTGAAAAAACGTCTCAAAAAACGCGGTACTGAGAGTTCCGAAGTTATAGAAAAACGTCTGGATGTTGCTAAAAAAGAACTCCAGATGGCAAATCAGTACGATTTTCAAGTGATTAACGATAACCTTAAAGATACAGTAAAAGAAGTTAGAGCGATTATTCAAGTGTGTGAGAACTTTTAAAAAAAGGCTCATCCGATTAATGCGTACTTTTCTTAAGCAATCAAATAAGTAGCAGGTGACAAATGTAAAAATCAAAAGGGAAAAATCAAAA
>CAZPNF010000155.1:0-5610 GCA_964587715.1 uncultured bacterium
CTTTAATAGAGCAGGGTTACGATGGAATAGCTACAATAGCTCCGGATAGAGAATTGGTATCGTACATTAACCGTGCAGTAAAGGCAGGTATTTCTGTTGTTACTTTTAACAGTGAACCAAGCAGTTTGAGAAGTCTTGTCTTCACAATTACTGAACAGGCTGAGAAACTCATGGGATTGAGTCAGAATCTAGCCAATAATACCTCCCAGGTTAATCAATCTACTATTTATATCAGCAAGGCTATGAATGGCATAGCACAGGCAACTGTTTTGCAGAGTGAGCAGTTTAGTCGAACTCGTGAAGCTTCAAATGCTTTGCTCAGAAATATTAATATTGTAAATAATGAGGCTAAAGAAAGTGCGAATGCTTCAGCAAAAACTGCCGAGGCTGTTGCCAGTGGAACAGAGGCAATGGGAAAAACTTTGACAAGTATGAAAACCATTGAAAAATCAATCGGAGGAATCTGGGAGATAGTGGATGAACTCAGTGACTATTCTGGTAAGATTGATACGAATGAAAGAAGGATTATACAAAGTTAAAATGTCCGCTGGTTTGACTGATGAAGCTGTGGCTGCTTTAAGCAATATTCGCCAATTGGTAGATATTGACAAACAGAGGATACATAAAATTGCTTCTTCTATAACTGATATGGAGAAATTCTCCCGTCAGGTGGGCGACTCTATGGAAAATGTAGCTGTCTTGAGTGAAGAAAATGCAAATAGAGTGGAAGAAGTAAATACTGCAACTAATGAAATGAGTTCGCAGTTGAAGGGAGTTGCTGAACTGACAAAATTACTGGAAAATATGGCGGAAGGTGAAAAGCAGCTTCTGGCAAAATTTAATCTTTCAGATGATGAATAAATCTTTTATAGATTTTTTTCCTAATAGTTTGGTATTGTTACAAAGTTGAGGAATCTACATAACCCGCCTGAAATTTGTTAGCTTCACTTCTCCTAAGGTAGAAAAAAAATATTTTTTGCTTTTTTAGTCATTATCCCCCATAAAATCCTTACGGATTAACTCCGCCAGTTTTTTGGGATTTAAGGCGTAAGCCTTTCATGAATAAGTAATTGCCAATTGACAATTATCAATTGATAATTAGGGGGACACTACCTGCAGTTCCCCTCAAGAGGGACGACCGAAAGTCCTCTCTTTACCCTGCCCCAGATTCTCAGAATGACATAATCAGGGGGTGTCGTCCTGAGGAAGGGAAGTGACCGATATGCTCCAGCGTTTTTTGACCGTAATCGAAAACGCTGGATTTTTTATGGATAAGCATGTCGATCATACACAGTCTGAGACTGTGTATGATCTTATCTAAATCATACATCCACTTTAGTGGTTTCTGGAACGAAAAGAACTAAATTTCAAAATCAGAAATCCTGAATTCCAAACAATATCAAGTGAACAAAATTCTAATGACCAGAAAAAGACTCACCCATATCCTCTCCTCCAAAGGCGGGCAGACCTTGAGGGAGGAATCTTATCCAGCCCACTTGATACCTTATTCATCCCTTTAAGGGGGATGGTGGGGAGTTACTTATTATCTTCGGTTATGGGTAAGCTCAGCCTTTTCAAGGACATAGCCCTATGTTTTTTAAAGCTGGGCTTTTTTATTTTTTGACAAAAATTAATTTTTTTCTTGACATTTTTGAAATAAATGTTAAATAATATACATAGAGATTAATAAATTGAAAAGAGGAAAGGATGAAACAACTAACAGTGCTTCTTTGTGGAGTGCTGATCTTTGCAGTCATTGGAGCAGCAAGGGGAGAAAATTGGTGTAGCCATAGAATAATAATAGTAGTGCAGAAGAGTAACGAAATTGCCGTTAAGGGAACAAATGTTCCATTAACTGCTGGTTCTGCGTTCTCCAAATTACAATGGAAAACTGACCAATCTCCTAAAAAGATTACTGTTTCCACTGATTTAACTTCTGCAAAGTCCAGGCTCCAGGTTCGGGCAATAGACTGCGTAGGGGGTATTTCTGCTGGTAGAGTTCCTCTTATTGTATCGGGTCAGGATTTTGTGACTTCTATATCTAATCTTGCTGGTATGTGCGTGCTGAAGTACAGTGTTGATGCTGTGGCAGATAAGAATACTGGAATCAAAGTCCACACAGTTTTTTACACGATTACTGATGCTGATTGAGTACAAAGATAAAAGGCTTACGCCTTAACTCCGTGCCCATTTCTTTTTTCTCTTTAACTGCAGAACTTCTTCTGGTGACAGAGAATTCAGCAGATCTTTTTTTCCAATCCATGCTCTTCTGGCAACACCAAGCCCCAGACGCATTGAATGCATCTGGTCTGGATGATGGGCATCTGTTCCGATAGCCAGTTTTATTCCTATTTCCTTAGCTCTTCGTGCATTGATGTCGTTTAAATCGAGACGTTCGTAGTAACTGTTGATTTCAAGAGCTGTTCTTGTTTCAGCACAGATTTCCATAACTTGCTCTAAGTCAACCTGATAACCCTCTCTTTGTGAAATAATTCTGCCTGTTGGGTGGGCAATAATTGTTACGTATGGGTTGCGTGCTGCGGCAATAAGTCTTTCAGTAACTTTCTGTTTAAAACCTGAATGTACAGCAGCTATTACAATATCCAGCTTTTGGAGCAGTTCATCTGAGAAATCCAGGGAGCCATCAGCGCGTACGTCTACCTCTGTGCCGCTCAACACACGTATTTTTTCTGTTCTTTCTCCGATTCTCTTAATTTCTTTTATCTGCTCTACAAGTTCGTCCGGTGTCAATCCCCCTGCATATGCAGCAGATTGAGAATGGTCAGAAATGACAACGAATGAATATCTTAGTTCTTCGGCTTTAGCAACTACCTCCTCGATTGTACCTGATCCATCGCTCCATTTAGTATGAACGTGAAAGTCACCTTTAATATCCTCGATAGTTATAAGGTCAGGTAGATTTCTTTCAGCAGCAGCTTCTATTTCTCCTCGATCTTCACGAAGCTCAGGTGGTATCCATATTAATCCAAGAATATTGTAAATATCTTCTTCTCTCGCACCACCAATGTTTTTTTCTTCTTTAAAGATACCGTACTCGTTGATTTTTAATCCCTGTTTTTTTGCGATCTCTCTCAGTCTTATATTGTGTGCTTTAGAACCAGTGAAATACTGGAGAGCAGCCCCGTAAGAAGCACTCTTTATAGCTCTAAGATCTACCTGAATGTTGCCTTCCACCAGAATGCTTCCTTTTGTTTTTCCTGAGGCAAGTACACGGACTGCGTTTGGAAGAGAGACAAATCTTTTGACTACTTCTTCTCCGTGATCAGTTTCAACTAAAATATCAATGTCACCGACAGTTTCCCGCATTCGCCTTACCGAACCTGCCGGGTAGATACGGCCGACATGCAGGGATTTTTTTAGTTCCTTGATGATTTCTTCCACAAGGGGTAGGGCTATTCCCAGGGGAATTCGTCCGATTCCTTTTTCATGGAGTTCAATTCCTTTGAGAATATTTTCTACTTTCTTTTCTCCCATACCGGGAAGCTGAGCCAGACTATCATCCTGAATTACTCTTTTTAGATCTTCAAGTGTTTCAACATTCAATTTTTTGTAGGCTAATGCCAGGGTTTTGGGTCCCAAACTTTGTATTTTCAAAAGGTCAATCAAGCCAGGTGGAACAGAGTGAACGATTTCCTCATATTTTGTCATTCGCCCTGTTTTAAGAAATTCATCAATTTTTTTTGACAGACTGCTTCCAACACCCGGAATCGTGCTGAGTTTGTTTGTCTTCCATAGCGTTTCGATGTCTATTTGGAGATCCTTAATTGTTCGGCTTGCTTTGCGGTAGGCATTTACCTTAAAAGGAATTTCTCCTTTAAATTCCAGAACGTCTGCCATCTGATCAAACATTTCCGCAATTAAATGATTCTTCACGGATTATTCCTCTTTTGAATTTTTGAGTTCTCCTAAGAGGTCTATTATTCATTAATTGAGAGTGGTACTATATTTTTATAGAGCCGTGTCTCAGAGGATAGGAACAGGAGTCTCACCCATATTCTTCCCAGTGAATACAGCTGTTGCCAGAGGAAAAGCAGGAGTATTCCAATGCCTGTGGAAATGGGTATGAGTTTTCCTGCAATTGTGTAAATGATAAAGAAAGCGAGTCCCACTGCTGCAATGAGATAGTAAAGTCCCAGAGTTTTTCCAAGGTTTTTCAGGACAAAACCCATTGAGCGAAGAGTCGTCATTATCATGCTTCTTCTTTCCTGAAAAACGGTTCTGATTTTGGCATAATCAAAAACCATGTTTATGAAAAATATCAGGAAAAGTAAGATTATGTACCCAGTAACTTTTGCTGTTACCTGAATGGGTTCTGAGTCAGGCGAAATCCCTTTTATAAAATTGCTTATTCCTTTACTGAGCAGGAAAGCAATAATCAAGAATGGTATAGAGAGAAGAAAAAGTCTGAAGAACCGGCCAAAGTACTTTCCGCTACTTCCGAAAAATAGAGTTGCTGAGTATTCATTGTCTTCTTTTATAAAGCATCCTATTATACCTCCGTTGAGGAAAATAGAAGTCAGTAAGTAAATGAGTCCTATAATAAAAAGTAGTTTTATCTCTATTGAGACTGTTTCTGAATGGTGAGCAAGAAATTCAAAGAAAACATTGGCTCCGCTACCCTGTAAGACTTCCTGCCCTATGAGACTGTGGCCAATCATTTTGTTTACCTCTGACCGTATAGGTATGATAAGAGTAACAGCAAATATTAGCTGAATCCCAAAGAGGATGAACCACATTCTTTTATTGTGGTTTATTCTATTTATTGAGGTTGAAAATATTCTCCTAATTCCCATGTTTTTGTCTCCTTAAGAAATTAACCAAAAAAGCCAATGATATGAAGTGCAGTTTCAAACCAGTAAAAGAATCTGGTGCAGATATAAGCGACAGGCTTTCTTCTTGCCTTGACTGTTTTACTGTTATTGGAAAAGTTTGAGTCCAGTACAAGTTTGTGCTCAGGATCTACTGTGGCAAAAACCAGTCTGGCAGGTTTCCAGAATTCGTATTTTGCCCATCGTTCTTTTCCGTCCCAGATTTTCCGGACACTGTCGCCGTTTGCAAATACAGCGAGAATGTCGACAGGAATAATTACTTCTCCCTTTCTGTATACCTTAATAACCGATTTAAAAAGTTCAGGCTGTTTCTCTTCTGTTGTATCTTTAGTGGTATCCTTTGAGGTTTTTTGGTTCAACTCCGGTAACGTTATTTTTGCCCCATCTCTCTCAAAAACGCCAATGGGTTTTTTCTTTTTCCCGGTCCAGACCGAGGTTACTGTATAATCAAGTTCGTTGGTTCCTTTTAGAATTTGATCAAAGTACCAGTTGTAATCTTTTCCCGTAACCTCGTTGACAACGTCGATGAAATCCTGAGAATGAGGATGCTTGAATTTCCATCGCTGGAAAAAAGTTCTCATGATTCTGTTCATTGTTTCCTCTCCCACGAGATTCTCCAGCGTAAGAAGCATGAGAGCAGGTTTTGCATAAGAGAATGTGCTGTAACCGCCGCCAATGTATGTCCACGAACTTCTAAGAATTTTATCCCTCTTGGGATTCCCAATGTAGGAAAGCCTCTGTTGTTCAATTTCTCCCCAGC
>CAZPNF010000156.1:0-5592 GCA_964587715.1 uncultured bacterium
TCCGGGCACTATGTCTCCATACCAACATGGGGAGGTTTTTGTCACGGAAGATGGCGCTGAAACAGATCTTGACCTTGGGCACTACGAACGTTTCTTAGACATAAACATGGGTCAACTGAACAACACAACTACCGGACAGATCTACGGAGCAGTTATTGAGAAGGAACGTCAGGGAGAATACCTTGGGAATACTGTGCAGGTTATTCCTCATATCACTGACGAGATTAAACAGAGGATACGGGCTGTTGCAGAGGATAGAGGTGGTGTGGATATAGTCATAGTGGAAGTGGGGGGAACAGTGGGAGATATTGAGGGTCTTCCTTTTTTAGAAGCCATTCGACAGTTTAAGTTAGAAGGGGGGCCCGGAAGCTGCATTAACATTCATCTCACTTTGGTCCCGTATATCAAAGTCAGCGGTGAAACAAAAACCAAGCCCACACAACACAGCGTTCAGAAACTGCGGGAAATAGGAATCCAGCCTGATGTTATTCTCTGTCGAACAGAAAATCCTCTCGTAAAAGGAGCCAGAGAAAAAATCGGTCTTTTTTGTAATGTAGCACCTGAAGCAGTGATTGAAGCTCGCGATGTAAATTCGATTTATCAGGTTCCGCTTCATTTTGAACGAGAAGGATTGGTAGATCAGGTTGTTAAACTTTTAAGGTTAAAGAAACGTCCCGGTAATCTGAAAGAATGGAGGAGGTTAGTAGATAGGATTCAGCATCCTTCAAAGAAGGTAAAAATTGCTGTTGCAGGAAAATATATAGAACTTCACGATGCATATAAAAGCATTATGGAGGCTTTTGCCCATGCCGGTGTAGAAAACAGTGCTGAGGTGGAGTTGCGCTGGGTAGAATCAGAATGGATAGAAAAGGAAGGAGCTGAGCTATATTTGAAAGATGTTTCGGGTCTTTTAATACCCGGCGGTTTTGGAGAGCGTGGCATTGAGGGGAAAATTCGGGCAGTTAAATGTGCTCGCGAAAAGGATCTTCCCTTCTTTGGAATCTGTCTGGGACTTCAGTGTGCCGTCATAGAATTTGCTCGCTCTGTATGTGGTTTAGAGGGAGCTAACAGCAGAGAATTTGATATCAAATCACTGCACCCTGTGATTGATTTTATGCCGGGACAGGGAAACATTACCAAAAAAGGTGGGACAATGCGCCTGGGTGCATATCCTTGTATATTAAAGAAAGGAACTCTGGCATATAAGATCTATGGACAGGAGAAGATTTCTGAACGTCACCGTCATCGCTACGAAGTGAACAACGATTATAGAGATATTCTGGAAAAGCACGGCATGGTTTTCAGTGGACTTTCACCCGATGGAAACTTAGTGGAGATTATTGAACTGCCTGATAAGCGCTGGTTCTTAGCCGGGCAGTTTCATCCCGAGTTTAAATCGCGGGCACTTCGTGCTCATCCACTCTTCAGATCCTTTGTCAAAGCAGCTTTAGATTTTCAAGAAGATCGTAGCGCGGCAAAGCCACAAGCTATTGAAAATGTAAAGATCAAATATCAAAGCTTGTCCTGAGCGGGGCCGAAGGATGGAAAATGATAAATTAATTCTTTGTAAAAAAAACAAAGATTTTACTTGTAATACTGTAAAAAGGAAATGTGATGCGTACAGTTCGCGTTGGTTCAATCCCTATTGGTGAGAATTATCCCTTAGTTTTGATAGCCGGGCCATGTGTTATCGAGTCTACTGATCTGGTTTTACAAGTAGCAGATGCTGTAAGTAAAATTTGTGCAAAACTTAAGATTCCTTATATCTTCAAGTCTTCATATTTAAAAGATAACAGATCTTCCTCTTTTAATTTTCAAGGACCAGGGCTGGAGAAAGGTCTTAAGATACTTGAAAAAGTAAAGAATGAGATAGGTGTTCCTGTTCTCTCTGATGTACACGATCAACACAACATGCAGGCTGCGGCAGAAGTTTTAGATGTGATTCAAATTCCTGCTTATCTTTCCATGCAAACAAGTTTGACTCTGGCAGCGGCCAGAACAGGAAAAGTTGTTAATGTGAAAAAGGGACAATTTCTTGATCCTTACGATGTAAAGAATATTGTAGGGAAAATCGAGGGAGAAGGCAATCATAATATTCTTTTAACAGAGAGAGGAAGCTGTTTTGGATATCACAACCTTGTAGTTGATATGCGTTCCTTTAAAATAATGCGTGAGATAGGGTATCCAGTAGTTTTTGATGTAACCCACTCTATAAGAATTTATGGAATTCCAAGTTCTGATCCCAGAGGAGGAGTTCCTCAATTTGTTCCGGCACTCTCTCGAGCAGCTGTGGCTGCTGGAATAGATGCTATTTTCATTGAAACGCATCCTCACTGCAGTGATGCACTTTGCGATGCAGCCAGTATGTGGCCTCTGGATTTTTTGGAACCCCTTCTTTTACAGCTAAAGGATATAGATGAAATGGTGAGATCTCAGAAAGAAATTGAACTGGAGGCGAAATGAAATTTTTTGTTGATACAGCAGATATTGAAGAAATAAAGGCGGCAAAAGCTTTGGGGCTTGCCGATGGTGTTACGACAAATCCCACGCTTATTCAAAAGTCAGGAAGAGATTTTCGTGAAACAATTATAGAGATAGCAGAGCTTATTGACGGACCTGTTAATGCTGAGGTTGTCAGTACCGACCTTCAGGGGATTGTCAGAGAGGGGAAAGAGTTGGCAACCTGGGCTTCCAATATTGTCATCAAGATTCCAATTACAAAGGAAGGTCTGGAGGCTGTTAAAATTCTTGAGTCTGAAGGAATTCATACTACGGTAACGCTTATTTTTTCTCCTACACAGGCTCTTTTAGCAGCGAAAGCTGGTGCATCTTACATCTGTCCTTTTGTTGGTCGGCTTGATGATATTTCTGTGAATGGAATGGGTGTTGTTGAGGAAATAGCAGATATTTACTATAACTATCCTGACATCAAAACTGAAATTATTGTTGCAAGCATCCGTACGCCAAATCATGTTTTGGAGTCAGCACTCATTGGCGTTGACGGTGTAACCGTTCCTTTCAAAGTTATTGAAAAGCTAATACACCATCCGCTTACCGATATTGGAATCAAGCGGTTTTTAGATGATTGGAAGAAGGTGAATATTTAATCTGCCTGAGGCGGACAACTACAGCCACTTTGGGGAGAAAAATGAAGTAGCAGGGATACATTCATTGAGATCCAGAAATTTCTGTTTGGTAAATCGGTAGTAAAGGGTACACGGCTGAATGTTGAGTTCATTCTCGGGCTCTTCGCAGCGGGATGGACAGAAGAAGGGGTATTGGAAAACTATCCGACACTCACGGCTGAAGCCTTACGGGCTGTGTTTGCTTTTGCTGCTGAATGTATGCATGAAGAAAGTTTATCCAGTACACCATCAGTTGGAGTAACCTAATGCGGTTTTTAACCGATATCAATTCTTTGCTAACTACTTATAGGGAGGTGAAAGGATGGAAAGAAGTAAGAAGAAAAAGCAAGTGTACAAGTCGATGAGAGAGTTTGAGGAGAAATTCTTCCCAAATTCTTTCCGAGAACGGCTGTCAGAACTGCCCACCGATGCTCGTGCTCTAGGGATTAGTTTAGCCAGAGAATCCTTAAATGCGATCCGACGTCGGCTATCGAAATAACTGAACTTCGTCTGACAGCGTGTATGCGGTTCGCTCCGCTTACTCGAGTGCTTTCTGCGCTCTGCAAACCCGCAAACTGCTGTGCGAAACATTTGAAAAAAGTCGTGTCTATGAATAGTTACTGTGAGTGATATTACTGCAATGAGTATTGAAAAAGGAAAAGAGGTCGTCAGAATAGAAGCCGAAGCTGTTCGGGCTCTGATAGATCGGATTGATGAGAATTTTGAGAAAGCTGTAAATGTGCTTCTGAATTGTAAGGGAAGAGTTATTGTCACAGGTATGGGAAAGTCCGGAATCATTGCCCAGAAGATTGCTTCCATGTTGACCAGTACAGGTACAGCGGCTTTCTTTCTCCATCCTGCTGAAGGTGTGCACGGTGATCTTGGAGCAGTTTTAAAAGAAGATGTGGTTATCTGTATTTCCAAAGGCGGCAATACCGAAGAGATTCTTCGACTGATTCCTCTTTTCAGGCGGCAGGGTGTTCCTCTTATAGCAATGACAGGGAATTTGAATTCGAATCTTGCCAAGTGGAGTGATATTGTATTAGATGTGAGTGTCAAAGAAGAGGCCTGTCCCTACGATCTCATTCCAAGTTCCAGTACTACTGCTGCTTTAGTAATGGGAGACGCCCTAGCTCTGGCACTTTTTCAGGAGAGGGGGTTAAGTGTTGAAGACTTTGCCCAGTTTCATCCCGGGGGAGACATTGGAAGGCGTTTGCTTCTCAGGGTGGATGATGTGATGCGAACGGGAGAGGACATTGCCAGGGTGGATGAAAATGCTCCTCTTCCTCAGACGATTCTGGAGATTACTTCCAAAAGGCTGGGAGCTACTTGTGTAATGAATCGTAGTGGAAAACTGGTAGGCATTATTACTGATGGGGATCTTCGCCGTCTCATGGAACAAACGCATGATGTGTGGGATCTTAAGGCTAAGGATATTATGACTAAGAATCCCAAATGCATTCCTGCTGGTGTGTTGGCTGCGAAGGCACTTCATGTTATGGAAGAGTACAGTATTAACCAGTTGATAGTTATCGATGAGAAGAATCAGGCGGTGGGCATGGTTCATATCCACGATCTGTTAAAATCAGGGCTTGCCTGAAGAGGGAGATAAGATGGGAAAAAATATTTTTTTGTGTTTGTTTTTTCTGTTTTTTTTCTGGATATTTCTATCAGGATGTACGAGGAAGAAGCACGAGAACGTTTTAATAGATCAACAAAATAAAGAATACCCCAGTCAAGAAGGATGGAATTCTGAGATAATTCTCTCGAGAGCAGGACGCTGTCAGGCCGTGGTTCACTATGCTCACATGGTAAAATATGAGAAGAAGAAAATGGTTTTTTTTGACGGTGGAGTTAAGGTGGATTTTTATGACAGAAATGGGAATCATACTTCACATCTAACTTCTGAAAAAGGGGAATATCATGAAACGACAGAGGATGTTGTTGGGGTGGGCAGCGTGGTTGTGGTATCAGACAGTGGCGTTACGCTCAGAACTGAAATCTTGAGATGGGATAACAGACGAGAAAAGATTTTTTCAGATACAACTGTAATGATAACTACAGAAAAACACGATACTCTCTACGGTCTTGGATTTGAATCCAATGCTGATTTGAGTCACAGGGTTATTTATAAACCCTGGGGAGTAAGTGATAAGAGAATAAATATCGAGGAACTTGAGGCTTCGTTTTCTCGATCTTCTCGTAACGACAGCCTTGCAAAAAAGGATTCTACTATAATCAAAAAAGAATGAAGTTAATAACGCATACATTTATTTTTGTTCTTTTTTACCTGACCGGAAGTGGAACGGCTCTTTTTTCTAGGCCTGTTGAATCTTCACCTGTGGAACATTTAAAATTGGTCCATGCTGACAGCCTGGTAATTGTTTCAATCAAAGGCAGAGATGTTCATGAACTCTGGGGTAATGTGCAGCTTGTTCAGGGAGAAGCATTTTTGTCCTGTGATATG
>CAZPNF010000157.1:0-5586 GCA_964587715.1 uncultured bacterium
ATGTGCGGCTCCGATTAGTATGAGAAAGAGGACGGCTTGTCAACATTATGAGAACGTCTGCTTTTGTCATAAAGGAAGTTACAGCCTTAGGTGGTTCACAGCAGTAACTGGTAATCTCCGGAATAATAAGAAGGAAATGATTACAAGAAAAGAGTTTTGTTTCTTCGTAAAAATGATTAGCAAGTTCACTGAAGCGAGTATCTGCAAGTATTACAACTGTTTCTCCTTGACGAATTTTGAGACGTTCCTTTAGAACGAAACGAATTACGTGATTTAGCCTGTCCACAGAAAAATCCTTTGGTTTAGCACATATTTGTAAAAAAGTGTGATTATTTTAGAGAATAGAAAAAAACCAAAGCACCCTTCTAAATTCGAATGGTGCTTTGGTAATTTTATCTCTTAGACATGCCTTTGTACACGATGAATTTCTGGGAGGCTAAAACCTTGACAAAGGCTCCTAAACGTTCATAAACGGGTTCAACTTTTTCGCCAAACTTTTGTCTGAGATTTTCAGCAATTTGTTCCACTGGATATTCTCCATTGCAGTTTTCCCAGACATGACTTCCAAATTCGTCTAACTGAACTTTATAATAGGGACTCTTTCCCAAAAAAGCAATAACCCGTTGGAAAAAACGATTCTTAACCTTGGGATCTTTTAGTAAAATTGTTCCGTCGCCATTTTTTTCCCATTCCACTGTTTTAACAGGAATGAGGTCCAACAGATTTGGTTCGTTATGCTCTATTTTTTCCATTTCTCAAAGGGATAGAAATTAGTACGTAAGCCAGTATAGCAAAAACAACAAGAGCGAGCCATGGACTTCCCCCTGGAATAATTTTCGGGAAAATCGCTTTACCACCTCCTCCTACTACAGTGCCTGCAATTGTAATACCCATAAGAGCCTCACCAGCTATCAGGCCTGATGCAAGGAGAATACCTGTATTCTCTACTTTTTCTTTGTTGTGCCTGCCTTTTTTAAGGACTGTGTCCACAATCCATTTAATAACTCCACCACAGAAAATAGCAAATGTTGTGTGAAACGGCAGGTACATTCCAACAGCAATCAACATTGGTGAGGGAGCCCCAATCAGGATTAGAGCAACGGAGAAAACGCCACCCATAATAACCAGAGGCCAGGCCATTCCTCCTGTAATGATGCCCTGACTAAGCATCGCCATTAGGCCGGCCTGAGGTGCTGGAAGAAGCTCACCACCGATACCTCCCATTGAAGCGTAACCAGTATTGAGAAGCTGAAGAACAAGTGCCATTACAAGAGCTGCAGAGATAACACCTATCATCTCCCCCATTTCCATGAATTTTGGTGTTCCTCCTAAGATGTGCCCAACCTTCAAGTCTTGTATAATATCACCGGCAACTCCGCTGGAGCAGCAGACAACAGCAGCAACACCAAGAACTGCTGCTATACCAAATGGACCCTTGACGCCGACCGCGACCATTAGAAGTGCTGCAATAATAAGAGTCGACAGAGTAAGTCCAGAAATTGGGTTGTTGCTCGATCCAATAGTTCCTACCAAGAAGCCAGCAACAGCAGCAAACAAGAACCCAGCAACTGTCAGTACAAGTGCAGATACTATTGCACCCAGAATGCTGTGGCTAAAATGGTAATAGAGAATTGTGATTGGAATAACCAATGCTAAAATGGCAATGATTGTTACAGAATAGGGGATATCCCTTTCGAGACGATTGGTATTGGTGACGCCTGCATCTTTGCCAATCTTTTTCAAATCTCCAAAACCGCGAGATAGACCAGTTGTTAAAGATTTGCGCATCTTGAAGAGAGTATGCAGAGCTCCTATGAGCATGGCACCAACAGCGAATGGCCGAACCTGAGAATTCCAGACAGCACTGGTAATATCAGCCCAGTTTGACCCGCTGTTAGCCAGAGCAGCGAACCCACCGTTAATAAAGATAAAAAGTGGGACAAACATCATCTGGCCAAAAACACCACCTGAAAAAATAATCGACGCAAGTTTTGGTCCAATAATGTACCCAACACCAAACATGGCAGGAGAGGCCGCCGGTGATTCCACAAGAACACCTCCCGTGGGGTTAGAGGTCATGCCGACCTTCTGCAACCCAGTTGTCAATAACTGAAAGTTTTTAACGACTGGCAGAGCCCAGAATTTTTTAATGAAACCCTGCACGAGTTGGAGACCAAAATTATTCCGCAAGAGTTCGAGTACTCCTGCAAGCCCCATGGCTCCAAAAACGTATTTTGCACCTGTGGCAGCACCCTGTCCTGCTTTGACGATTTCGGCACAGGCAACACTTTCCGGAAAAGGCAGTGTTTTATCCTCGACGAGAATACGCCTTAAGAAAATTATAAATAGGACACCCAGAATGCCTCCGACCAGCATTAGAAGTGTACTTTCCAAGTAGTGAATATTATCCCATACTGGCTTTCCTGTTAATGGATTTTTGGCTATAAGGAAAGCAGGAATTGTGAAGATAGCACCTGCTACCAGAGCCTCTCCAACAGAAGCAGTGGTTCGACATGTGTTTTCTTCCAGAACAGTACCTTTAAAACCTCGCAGTGCTGCCATGGCCATTACTGCGGCAGGGAATGAGGCTGCCACTGTCATTCCTGCAACCAATCCCAGATACGCGTTTGCTGCTCCTAATATTATTGCAAGAATAGCTCCTACGAAAACAGCCTTAAAAGTAAATTCTCTCATTGTAGTTTCTGCTGAAACGTAGGGTTTAAACACTTTTGGAGCATTCAGAGTAATTTTTGCCTCATCCATATGTGTCTCCTTAAAATTGGTTTGAGTTAAAAATGGTTATTTCTGAAAAGATAGAAGCTCTTTAACATAAATTGAAAATAGATAAAAGTCAAGGAAAATTTAAAAGATTTGGGAATTTATTAATTGACTTTTAGGAAAAAAGATGTATATTTTCTTTCAAGACATCCCTCCAAATTTAAAATTGAGAGGCTTTATTCTGTTTTGATTAAAATTCAGGACATTACTCTTGGACAATACGCTCCGGGTGATTCAGTAATCCATTGTCTTGATCCACGTACAAAGGTACTGTCAACTCTTTTTTTTATGAGTTTGCTTTTGATCACCCACAGATTGGAAATTCTTCTTCTTTTTTTTGTGTTAGGCTTTGTTTTTTTTATAGTGTCGGGCCTGAATCCAAAACTTGGTCTTAAAAATCTGAGACCCTTTTTATGGTTATTTTTATTGACTTTCATTCTCAATGCAATGTTTACAAGGGGGAAAATCTTATGGAAGATACCTTTTTTAAATGTTTATATAACAGAGGAAGGTATTTTTCAAGGTGTTTTCTATACACTGAGAATTGCAATACTTGTAGTACTAGCCAATTTATTAACTCTTACTACTTCTCCAATGTCCCTCACTGACGGTATTGAACGTTTTCTCTCTCCGTTTAAACGAATCGGTATCAGGTCCCATGAAATTGCAATGATGCTGTCAATATCGCTGCGCTTCATCCCAATTCTTATTGAGGAAGCTGACCGTATTAGAAAAGCACAAATATCACGTGGAGGATCTTTTGAGGGGAATATTTTGAAGAAAATAAAAAGTATTGTCTCTTTAATTGTTCCCTTGTTTTTGTCAACTTTTCGACGGGCAAACGATTTAGCCTTAGCCATGGATGCTAGATGCTACCGTGGGGGGGTAGGGAGAACAAGTTACAATATTTTGCGGTTCACTTGGACTGATGGAGCAGTTTTGTTTGGAATTTTTCTTATCTGTCTTCCAGTTATTTTGATTCGTTAATCTTACAATGAATTATTCCAGAAGCCACATGCGAACCATCAAATTAACAGTAGAGTATGATGGCTCTGACTTTTCAGGCTGGCAGGTGCAGCCGGATCAGCGAACAGTTCAGGGTGAAATTGAAAGAGCATTAGAAACTCTAACTAAGGAAGAAAAAAGAATTGTGGGGGCAGGAAGAACAGATGCAGGCGTTCATGCTCTGGGACAGGTGGTTAGTTTCAAATGCCATGATAATTTACCTCTATCTGCTTTTGAAAAAGGTTTAGACGGACTTTTACCTGAAGATATACATATAATTACGGCTGAGGAAGCAGTAGAATCTTTTAATGCAAGGCGAGATGTAGTGAGTCGGGTATATCGATACGTTCTTTCCAAAAGATCAAGGGCAATAGGACGTCAGTACGCCTGGTATCCAGGAATGAAATTTCATGTAGAACCAATGAAACGTGCATCAAAATTCCTTCTGGGAGAGCACGATTTTACCTCTTTCTGCAAGTCGGATGATCAACATGAGAATTTCGTTTCTCGCGTTCTAAAAGTAAAATGGAACGTTACAGAAGAGGAAATCTACTTTGAAATTACTGCTGTACGTTTCTTTCACAAAATGATCCGAATTATTATCGGGACACTTCTGGAAGTAGGGCGAGGTAAAATTTCTCCGGAAGAGTTTGTTAAAATCATGAAGGCCAAAGATAGAACTCGTGCAGGCTCCACAGTACCGCCGCAGGGGCTTTTTCTTGTCAGAGTTAATTACTAGCGAAGCTTTGCCTCAAACCGACGAGAAGCAAGCTAATGACCTTGATAAAACTAAGGCATACAAATTAAAATGTAAAAATAATAATCTTGAGGGTCTCGTAAAAAGTCAAATAAAATCGGACAGAAGAAGCTTAAGTGACATAAAATTTGTGAATTATCCCTTATAAAATATCAATTTTTAAATTTTGGATTTTGCATTGTCATTTTGCTTTTTGATATTTAATTTTTAAATTATTTCGACTTAAATAAGTCTAAAAACTTGACTCAAAATTTAAGATCCATTTCGGATAAAAAATCTAGATTATAGGAGAATACATGAAATTCTTTATTGACACTGCTAACGTTGATGAAATTCGAGAGGCTGCAAGCATTGGAATACTCGATGGAGTAACAACGAATCCGACGCTTCTCTCAAGAGAAATCCAGCGAACAGGGGACGATTTTAAAAACATTCTGAAAACAATCTGTCAAATTGTTCAGGGACCGGTGAGTGCGGAAGTAGTATCTCTGGAAAGTGAGGGCATGGTCAAAGAAGCGCGTGAACTGGCCAAATTGGATGAACATATTGTTATTAAGATCCCGATTACAAAGGATGGGTTAAAAGCGGTAAAGAAGCTCACGGCTGAAGGAATAAGAACAAATGTTACATTAACTTTTTCTCCAATGCAGGCTCTTTTGGCAGCCAAGGCAGGGGCAACATACGTAAGTCCATTTGTAGGTCGTCTGGATGACATAAGTCATGTTGGGATGGATCTGGTAGGTGATATAGTAACAATTTTTACAAACTACGATTTCAAGACCCAGGTCATCGTGGCCAGTATACGCAACCCGCTCCATGTGGTAGAAGCTGCTTTAATGGGTGCTCACGTAGCTACAATACCATTTAAAGTAATAGAACAGCTTTTAAAGCACCCATTGACGGACATTGGAATTGAACGATTCGCAGCAGATTGGGAGAAGGTTGCTCATTAAACTTTTTATATAGTAATAATTTGAAATTTTGAGTCAGAAATCAAAGGTGGATTCAAGTTTCAAGTGCAACGTTAGTTCCTATAAATAATTCTT
>CAZPNF010000158.1:0-5560 GCA_964587715.1 uncultured bacterium
GATTTCTGCATTGGTCGATTGGAAGAGGGAGAAGTCCCGGTTTGTGTCGGAGGATGTGAGAAAGGCGCTATTCAATTTGGTGATTTTGAGCCTGATCCTGAAGCACATCGTTTTTTGGTAAGTGAACATTTAGTTGTCCATGCTGTTCCGTGGAAAAAAGAAGAGTACGTTTGATATGAATTTCATTTTAGCATACTTGGTTTTTCCAGGATTTCTCTTTACTGCTGTTGTTGGGATGCTTGCCAGCTGGGTGGATAGGAAAGTTACGGCGAGAGTTCAATGGCGTGTAGGTCCACCATTGTTCCAGCCTCTTTATGATTTTGTTAAGTTATTAGGCAAAGAAACGGTTGTGCCGAGAGGTTGTTCAAAAACTGTTTTTCTTCTGGCTCCACTTTTTGGTTTGGCAGCGGTGACCCTTGTTTCCACACTCGTATGGATGGCGATACTCTGGCCCGAAAAAGGGTTTACAGGTGATCTCATTGTCGTTATCTATTTTTTGGTGGTTCCTTCTCTTGCAGTAATTGTTGGTGGATTTGCGTCGAAAAACCCTCTTGCTTCACTTGGAGCGAGCAGAGAGATGAAACTAATGCTGGCAGATGAGCTTCCTTTTCTCCTGAGTGTTTTTGTTCCTGTGATTCAAGCAGGAGGAGCTATTAGATTGGGTCAATTTATTGCATATCAAGAGACTTATGGAATGGTGTTTGGATCGGTTTCCGGTGTTTTAGCCATGATTGTTGCTGTCATTGCAATGCAGGCTAAATTGACTCTTGTACCATTCGATATTCCAGAGGCAGAAACAGAAATTCTGACCGGGCCTTACGTCGAATATTCTGGACCGCCGCTGGCAATTTTCAAGCTGACACGGATGATGATGCTTTTTACTCTGCCCATGGTACTGGTTCTTCTTTTTCTCGGCGGTATGGATTTTCACGGATGGTCCATTCTCTGGTCGATTCTAAAATATGTAGTGCTTCTGATTTTAATTACACTGATAAGAAATACAAATCCCAGGTTCAGGATTGATCAGGCTTTAAAGTTTTTCTGGGGTCCGGTAACTATATTAGCCATTGCGGCAGTAGTTCTAGCTTTCTTAGGATTGTGATCTTATGGGAATCAAACTTAAAGCATTAACCAAATCTCTCTGGATTTATCATCTTTCCACAGGAAGCTGCAACAACTGTGATATTGAGATACTCGACTGCCTGACACCGAGGTTTGATCTGGAAAGGTTTGGTATTCTTTTAGTGGGCAGTCCTCGTCATGCAGATGCACTTCTGGTAACAGGAAACATGACGATGAAGTGTATTCCCAGGGCAAAAGAAGTATACGAACAAATGCCCAAGCCGTGTGTCGTTATTGCTATAGGAACCTGTGCGTTAGGCCACGGAGTGTTTGATGGGAGTTATGTTATGCCAAAGACAGTGGATGAGGTTTTACCAGTAGATATCTACATCCCTGGTTGTCCACCAAAACCTGAGGCTATCATATCTGGCGTGGCAAAACTTCTTGCACTGCTTAAACAGAAAAAAGGTTAAAAAGTTGGTTGTTATGACCTGGAAAGAGATAGAGAAAGAAATTCATACGAGATTCGATGACAGGATTCTGAAATGGTTCCAACACAATGATCGCAGGATTTACGTTGATATTGATCCTGGTGATCTTATAGATTTCAGTCGCTTTCTTTTTGAGGATTTAAAGGCACGGTTTATAATTGCTTCTGGAGTTGATACTCCCAGAGGTGGGGTTGAAATCCTGTACCATTTTGATTTTTACCAGCTCCCCCAGGTTTTTTCATTGAGAGTTTTCGTAAAAAAACCAGAATTGGAAATAGATTCTATTTCTGGGGTTATTAAAGGTGCAGAGTGGATTGAGAGGGAGATTAAAGAATTGTTGGGTGTGAATTTCAAAAATCATCCTGACCTGAGACATCTACTTCTTCCTGAAGATTGGCCTGAAGGGAAATATCCCCTGAGGAGGGACGTGTGAGCGAAATTATTCCAATTGGCCCGTATCATCCGCTTCAGGAAGAACCGGAGTTTTTTCGCCTTCATGTAGAAGGCGAGAAAGTGGTGAAGGTGGATATAGAGATTGGGTATAACCACAGGGGTATTGAGAAGTTAGCAGAATCTAAATCGTGGGATCAGGTAGTGTTCCTTGTGGAAAGAATCTGTGGTATTTGCTCAACAAGCCATCCAGCAGCTTCTATAAATGCAATGGAGGATCTCGGCGGAATCGAAGCTCCGGAACGTGCTCAGTACATCAGGACCATAATATGTGAATTGGAGAGAGTCCATTCTCACCTTCTCTGGCTTGGACTGGCAGGTCATTTCATAGGGTACAATACAGTCTGGATGTGGGTCTGGAAGTACAGAGAGATTATCTGTGATATAATGGAGAAGATTACAGGTAACCGCCAGAGTTATGCAATGTTCAAGGTTGGCGGTGTGCGGAGAGATATTCTGGAGGAAGATATCCCATGGCTTAGAAAGTCTCTCGACAAATTGAAGCCTGCCTTAGATTTATTTAAAGGTGCGGTGATGGACGATCCTGTAATCCATGCAAGAACAAAGGGGGTGGGAGTGTTGACAAAAGAACAAGCTAAGAACTACTGTGTTGTTGGCCCCATAGCTCGGTCTTCTGGTCTGGCAATAGATGTGAGAAAGGACGATCCCTACTTTGCCTACGACTGGGTTGATTGGGACATCGTTGTTCTTCAGGAAGGAGACGTCTTTGCCAAGGCAGCCTGCCGTATCTTAGAAATGTACGAATCAGTAAAGATTATCGAGCAGTGTCTCGATAAGATGAAACCTGGTATTATAGACTTGAATGTAAAGGAGCTTCCTCCGGGAGAAGGAATCGGGCGGGCTGAGGCACCGCGGGGTGAAGTTTACCACTACGTGCGAAGTGATGGTTCTAATTTTCCCGCTAGGTACAAAGTTCGTGCTCCAAGTTACATGAATATTTTTTCAAACGAAGTAGCTTGTGTGGGTGAAAGGGTAGCAGATGCGGCATTGGTTTTGGCTGCGGTGGATCCATGCTACTGCTGTACAGAACGAATTGCCGTGGTGGATCAAGATACAAAAAAAGAGCGAGTCCTTCTGGGTGATGAACTCATTCGGCTCTCTCAGCAGAGGACCGAAAAGATCAAAAAAGAGCTGGGTGTGAGATGAATCCACTTTTTTATCCAATAGTTGTCCCTATTTTAATCGGTGCTGTTTGTTTTCTTGTGCCTCGGAAGGTTAAGGTAATCCGTGAGCTTCTTGCTCTTCTTACCTCTGTTTTTACTCTTGGCTGGGTTATATGGTTCTTTATCGATAAACCGCTCGAGTGGTCTTTTAATGGATCTCTCATCTTGCGTCTTGATAATTTAAGCGGGTTCATTCTCCTTGCTTCTGGTCTCTTTGGTTTTCTCATCACGCTCTATTCTATAAAATTCATGCATGGTAATAATCACCTGAGTACTTACTACGGTTCACTGCTCTGGACACTTGGTGCAGCCTGTGGTGCTCTTCTTGCCAACCATCTTATTGTACTGCTTATTTTTTGGGGATTTCTTGGAATTACTTTTTATCTCCTTGTACTTACCGGGGGGAAAACTGCAGCTCCTGCTGCAAAGAAAGCGCTCGTTATCATTGGGGGAAGTGATGCACTGATCTTATTGGGAATTCTTTTCATTTATTCTCTTGCAGGGACATTTGAGATGGATAAGATATTCATCTCTTTTTATGGAGTACTTCCATATTTTGCTTTTCTGTTGTTGGCTCTGGGAGTCTTTGCAAAAATTGCTGCGATTCCCCTTCATACGTGGGTTCCAGATGTGGCAGGAAATGCACCCGTGTCAGTTACAGCCTTTCTTCCAGGTGCGTTGGATAAGCTCATGGGTATCTATTTGCTCGCCAGGCTCTGCATGAATTTCTTTGAAATGTCTGGGGCCATGAATCTTGTGCTTCTGATCGTGGGTACTTTGACAGTGATTATTTCTGTGATGATGGGACTGATTCAGAACGACGGAAAGAAACTGCTCGGGTATCTCGTCATCACAGGAGCGGGATATATGCTTCTGGGATTCGGAACGGGCAATCCTACTGGTATTGCAGGGGGATTGTTCTACATGATCAGCAGTGCCCTCTGGACGAGTTGCCTCTTCTTGTCCTTGGGTGGAGTAGAACACAGAACGGGAACGACGAAACTGGGTGAACTGGGGGGATTGGTAAGGTCCATGCCTGTGACATTCGTGGTGACCCTCGTGGCTGTCCTTTCGATTTCCGGGATTCCGCCTTTCAACGGGTTTGCCTCGAAATGGATGATTTATCAGGGTCTCATTGATCTGGGAGGAGCCGGGGATAAGGTCTGGATCATCTGGCTTGTTGTGGCCATGTTCGGAAGTGCTCTGACGTTGGCCATTAGTGTGAAGTTAGTTCATTCGGTCTTTTTGGGTGTTGCATCGAATATCATAATGCCCAAGAAGATCCGAGAGGTCAATGTCTGGATGATCATACCCATGGTGATACTGGCTCTTTTCTGTGTCGTGTTCGGCATTTTCCCCTATTCGTTACCGTTGAAGCATTTAATTCTTACTTTTGTACCAAACGTTTCCTATATAGGTATCTGGTCGCCAGGTCTTGCAACAATTATGATTCTCCTCGGATTGGCTGTTGGTTTTATTATATATTTAATGGGGAATCTGAAGGGAATTCGTGAGGCCGAGAATTTCATCGGTGGGGAACACCTTCCTGTGGAGACTAGAATTACTGGAACTGGATTCTATAATACTATTCGCGAAACAGGAGGAATCAGAAAACTCTACGATTGGGCCGAAGCTAAATGGTTCGATATTTACGATCAGGGTAGTCGTATGTCTTTTAGCTTTGCAAATTTGCTGCGGCGGGCTCATACTGGCGTGCTAACTTCTTATGTATTGTGGGTGTTTGTGGGCCTGGCAGTTATACTAATTGTGTTGATGGGGAGGTAACAGATGTTTACGGCCCTCATCCTTCTTATTGTTCTTATGATTCTTGGAGCCATTGTTGCTCTGGAGAGTAAAGATCTTTTATCAGGGATTATATCTCTGGGAATCATTGGTTTTGCTCTTACAATAATTTTTTTAATACTCCAGGCTCCTGATCTGGCTATTGTGCAAATTGTCATCGAAACGTTAACTCTTGTTATCCTTATTGCTGCGGTCGTAAAAACCACGCGCGACGATACAGTGGAAGCTTTCAGTTTCAAGAAGCTGTTTCTCTGGTTTGCAGGATTGGTTTTTGTGGCAGTGTTTATTTTCACTGCAGTGAAAGCTTTTCAACATCTTCCGAGATTTGGATATCCTGTGCTGAGAATGGCTAAAACTTATATAGATCATGGTCTCTCTCTTACAGGGGCTACCAACTTAGTGGCCGCAGTGATTTTAGATTTTCGTGGTTATGATACATTGGGTGAGGCAACAGTGCTTTTTACTTCTGTGGTTGGAGTCGTAACCGTGCTCCGAAAAATGGGAAGGAAGCGATCATGATGGGAATGACACTCATTGTAAAACGTATTACGCAGCTCATGGCTCCTTCTA
>CAZPNF010000159.1:0-3711 GCA_964587715.1 uncultured bacterium
TTAAAAATCAAATCTAACAAAAAAACTACGGAGCCCACGACCAGGATTGAACTGGTGACCTCATCCTTACCAAGGATGCGCTCTACCAACTGAGCTACATGGGCAACGCAGAGCCAGTTTTTATAAGTGCTTAGAGCATATTCCTTAGGGCTAAAAGCCTTTTAGTATAGTAAAAAAAAGGGCAAAATGCAAGAAAAATTTTTGCCTTCACTAAATTTTTTTTCATAAAAATATAGAGCGGGAAACGGGGTTCGAACCCGCGACATTCAGCTTGGAAGGCTGACGCTCTAGCCAGCTGAGCTATTCCCGCTGATTTACAGCAGTGGAGGGGGGAGGATTCGAACCTCCGAAGGCTTCGCCGACAGATTTACAGTCTGTTCCCTTTGACCACTCGAGAACCCCTCCAGAGCTGGCGATAGGACTTGAACCTACAACCTGCTGATTACAAATCAGCTGCTCTACCAATTGAGCTACACCAGCGCTTTAAAATCCTAGACCTTAATTATAAAGAAAAATTTGATTTTTGTCAATAGAAAATATTATTTGTCTCATTTTTTTCTCCATTTTGTCCCATCTTTCCCATCTTCAAGAATGATTCCCATGTTGTTTAGTCTCTCTCGAATTTCATCGGCTAAATTCCACTGTTTATAATCACGGAACTTGCGCCTTGATTCAATCAAGAATTCTATCAGTTCTTTCTCCAGTCCACCACTTTTTTCGCGGGAAAGAAAAGATTCAAACCGAAGCCCCAGAATCTCTTCTCCCAACAGAGTAAAAAGCTGTTCGGCTGACTTTAGGTTTTCTATATTAGATTTTTGACTTATTCCATTGACGTCCCTAGCAAGATCAAAAAGAACGGAAATCGCTCCGGATGTATTAAAGTCATCTTCCATGAATTCAAAAAAACGCTCCTTGTAAGCGGACCACTGCCCCTTAATCTGATCTACCTGATTTCTCTCGTTTCCTAAAAATTCTCTTAATTCTATCACTGTCCTTGCCAGCCTTTCAAATCCTTTTTGGGCTGCATCCAGAGCTTCGTCGGAAAAATCCTGGGGGGACCTGTAATGTCCTTGCAATATAAAAAATCGTACAGTCATCGGATGATATTTTACAAAAAGTTTATCAAGTGTAATAAAATTACCAAGAGATTTACTCATCTTCTGACCGTTCACCGTTACCATATTGTTATGCAGCCAGTATCTGACAAATTGTTTCCCTGTTGCTGCTTCACTCTGGGCAATCTCACACTCGTGATGCGGGAATTGATTATCAATCCCTCCTCCATGAATGTCAAGAGTATCCCCTATGTATTTCATCGACATAACAGAGCACTCCAGATGCCAGCCAGGATACCCTCTTCCCCAGGGAGATGACCACTGCATTAGATGGAGAGCATCGGCTTTTTTCCACAGAGCAAAATCCGCAGGATGTTTCTTTCCAGGGGCGGCTTTGACCCTGGCTTCCCCTATCAGATCTTCCACCCGTCTGCCAGAAAGCTTACCGTATTCCTTGAACCGGGAAATATCAAAATAAACATTTCCATCAACAACATAAGCATACCTTTTCTCGAGAAGACGTTCCACAAATTCTATCATTTCAGGGATATGACCTGTTGCCCGACAGGAAATATTTGGCCTGAGACAATTTAAGCAATCCATGTCACGAAAATAGTGATTCTCATACTTTTGAGCAATCTCTACTGGTTCAACTTTTTCGATTCTCGCCCTTTTCTGAACTTTGTCCTCTCCATCTTCCTCATCCCCTAATAAATGCCCAACATCTGTTATATTCTGCACATACCTGACTTTGTAACCTTCAGCCCTCAGGAACCTGACAATAACGTCAAAGGAAACATAACTTTTTGCATGGCCAAGATGGGGGTCATCGTAAACAGTAGGACCACACACGTACATTCCAACAAAAGGAGGATGAAGAGGAACAAATTCTTCTTTTCTTCGTGTAAGTGTATTGTAAACTTTTAACATAATTAGACCCTCGACATTAAAAAAATAACACCCAAGAACTTGATTACTATCTTACTTTTATGTATTTTAAAAAAATGGACTCTCACATAAAAAATCGGTTTATCCCCTGGGCAATTGCACTTATTGGCTTCACCTCTATCGTCGCTCAGGTAGTTCTTATGCGAGAACTCGTGGTTGTTTTCTACGGGAACGAACTTTCACTTGGAGTCATGCTCGGCGTCTGGCTCTTCTGGACAGCAACGGGAAGCAGTGCCCTGGCAAAAGTTTTCAGAAAAAACCGCCGACCCAATCTGCTCATTGGTTTGATCCAGTTAATTCTTTCTCTATCCTTACCTCCTGTTCTCATCCTCGTTCGTTCCAGCAAAACAATCCTCGGAATTACCACAGGAGAGATGATCGGTTTCGTTCCAATGCTTCTTATCACATTCGTGGTTCTTGCTCCTCTCTGTCTCCTTTCAGGTCTTCTCTATACTACAGCAATCCAGTTTCTTCACAAAAAGACAAACAAAGCTTCCACTTCTATTGGAACTGTTTACCTGTTAGAAGCTCTGGGAGCTGGAGTTGGAGGAGCAGTAGCAAGCCTTCTCTTCCTACAGTTTTTTAGTCCTGTTCGTATTTTTTTATTTCTATCGCTTTTAAACCTTACTTCGGCTATGGTTATTGGGAACCTTAATCCTTTTAGAACCAAATTCTACCAGACAGCTTGGGTTCTCTTTATTGTCTTTTTCTTCGGAATAATTGGATTCAGCTTTTCCCAGAAATTCCAAAAGTTTTGTGATAAAATCCTCTGGAAAGGATACAACCTTGTATTAACCCAGAACACGGTGTTTGGGAATCTTGCCGTGACAAAGATCGGGAATCAGGTCAGTTTCTTCCAGAATGGTCTGTTGATGTTTACTGCTCTTGATCGATTAACAGCCGAAGAATCTGTTCATTTCACGCTCTTAGAACATCCGCACCCAGAAAAAGTTCTCCTCATTGGAGGAGGCCTTAGTGGAGGGATAGAGGAAACCCTGCATCACCCCTCAGTAGAAAAGGTTGTCTATGTGGAACTCGATCCAACCGTTGTTTCCTTAGCTAAAAAATTCCTTCCCGCAGAAAATGTTGAATCTCTCAAAAATCCAGGGGTAGTTATCCATCACATTGACGGAAGACGTTTTATCAAAAAAACCAGTGAAAAGTTCGATGTAATTATTCTCAATCTTCCCAACCCATATACTGCTCAGATCAACCGGTTCTACACGCTTGAATTTTTCCGCGAAGTCAACAGAAGATTACGTCCTGGCGGCATCTTTTCACTAAAAGTAGTATCATCAGAAAATGCTATAGGGCCTGAGCTCTCTGATTTTCTCAGCACCCTTTATGCAACCATGAAGTCCGTCTTTTCTGAGATTGTTCTCATCCCGGGAGAAACCACCCGTTTTATTGCTTCCAATCAAGCAGGAGAATTAACATCAGATCCCAATATTCTAGTCCAGAAACTCAAAGAGAGAAAACTCAAAACCCTCTATGTCAGAGAATATTACTTTCCCTATCAGATGACTGAAGAGAGGCAAAATTATTTAAAAAGCAAAATCCACGCTGTAATTTCACTCAATAGAGATTTCAAACCTGTAGGTTATTTTTACGACACTATACTCTGGGCCACATACTTTTCTTCGGGCTTTAAGAAACTCTTTCTCGGCTTTGCCAGAGTGAAACTTTCCTCCATTGTTGGATTTTTGGC
>CAZPNF010000159.1:3721-5528 GCA_964587715.1 uncultured bacterium
ATGATGATGTGGTTCTGGATTAGTGCAGGGGTAACTCTATTCATTATTATATTCAGGTATCGCAGAAAGAAAAACCTACTTTTCACCCCTGCAATTCTGTTTTCGGTCTTCGGAGTTGGATTTACGGAAATCTCAGTAGAGGTCATTCTCCTACTTGGTTTTCAAGTTATTTACGGATACGTGTACCAGCAGCTGGCAATTATTGTGGCTGGTTACATGATAGGTCTGGCACTGGGCAGCCGGCTCGCCATTTCCAAGAAAGTTAAGCCTCAGCAAATTTTCTCCCTTTTCCGGCTCTGCCAGCTTTTAATGCTTCTCTATCCATTGGTTATTCTTGGGTCTCTCTGGCTTTTTCATCATCTCAGTTTCTCCGTCTCTCATCCCTTCTGGACAAGTTGGTTCTTCCCTCTACTGACAGGAGGAGCCGGCCTTATAGGTGGGTACCAGTTTCCTTTAGCCAATCAGCTCTATCTCCGTACAGGTAGACCCGTTGAGAAAGTGGCAGGTTTCCTCTACGGTTTTGATCTCATCGGATCTTCTGCCGGTGCACTTATGGCAAGTGCTTTCTTTATTCCTATACTTGGAATATTTCAGACTCTTATCATACTCGCTGTTCTCAACTTCTGCGGTATGGTTATTCTATTGTTTGCCAAAGAACGCCCATAAAAGGGAGAACCTTGAATTCTCAGTTTTTAATCAATTAATTATACTAATAGTTATTAAAATATGCAAGTAGTTTTACGGACGATGGTTGCGGAAATTAGCGGCAGCGGTTTCCGCAACCAGCATATCTCACACGATTTGTAACCGTGTGGGTTTTATTTTACAGTACAAAATCTACTAAAGATACCCAGAAACTCTGCCGTCTTCCGGAATTTACCCTTCAGGGTTTCATTAAGAACGACGAAAGGCTGAAGCCTGAATTCCGTTCCTTCTTGATTGTTACAGAGACCGCTGCCGCTAATCTTCGTAACAATCAAAGAATAGGCAAAGGAAAATTTGAAAAGTTATCATGCATTCCATAAAGGGAAAGGTGCACCGCATAAAGGGAATACACTCCGAGATTTTATATCCCCCTTTCGTAAAGGGGGATTTTTAGGAAGTGAAAACCACCTAAATTTCTTCCCAAATACCCGGTATCTGGCTTGCGCTCAATAACTGTGGATTCCCCTCCGAACTTACTCGCAATGATAGAGTGGATTATTCGTGATTTATAAAATGCTAACACATTAACTCCATACTCCTCTGTTTCTCACCCCTTTGCTTCCTGCTTCTTCATTTCCTCTTCCTTCAACACTCTTTTTAGTATTTTACCCACACTGCTCTTTGGCAGCTCATCACGGAATTCGATTTCCCTGGGAATTTTGTATTTGGAAAGTTTATCCTTGCAAAATTGAATAATTTCTCCTTTGGTAAGTTTTTCTCCTTCTTTCACTACAATAAAAGCCTTCACTGTCTCTTCACGCACTCTACTGGGAACACCAATCACAGCGGCTTCTCTGATCTTTGGATGCTGATGCAAAACTTCTTCCACCTCTCTTGGATAGATATTCATTCCGGCACTTATTATAAGATCTTTCTTCCGATCTACTATTGAGAAAAAACCTTCTTCATCCATCACTGCCATATCTCCTGTGTAGAGCCATCCATTTTGAAGAACCTGCTCTGTCTCCTTTTCCATTTTCCAGTATTCCTTCATTACCTGAGGTCCCTTGACAGCCAGTTCTCCTACTTTTTCAGAGGGAAGTGGCTTTCTCGTTTCAGAACCAACAATCATGGCATCGGTATCAGATATTGGAATACCTAT
>CAZPNF010000160.1:0-5520 GCA_964587715.1 uncultured bacterium
TGGTTCCCGGAGTGGGATCACGGAGGAACTCCGTGGAACAATCCAGAGAATTACGAAAAGCAAAACCCCGTCAACTTCGTAAAAAACTGGAAGACGCCGATGCTTGTGATTCATGGTGCAAAGGATTTCCGTGTTGCGGAGACCCAGGGATTTTCTACGTTCACTGCTCTTCAGCGCCTCGGCATCCCGAGCAAACTGCTCTATTTCCCTGATGAGAGTCACTGGGTACTAAAACCCCATAATTCTATTCTCTGGCACAATACTGTAATCGGATGGCTTGATAGATGGCTGAAGGAGAAATGAGTTTTTCTGTCTGTTATCAAGAAAATAAACAGTAAGGAGTTAAGGCGTAAGCCTTTTATTGGGATTCAGGCTTATAAGAAGGTTAAAAGGAAATAGATTATGGAAAAAAGGAAATCAAAAATCAACGGCAAGACTCTTATAGAAGAAATTGTTGAAAAGCACCCAAAATTAGTCCGTCCACTTCAGGAACATGGGATTGTTTGCATTCGCTGCGGTGAGCCTGTGTGGGGATCGCTGGAAGAAATGGCAGGGGAAAAAGGAATTAAGAATCTTGATGAGATTGTAAAAAAGATGAATGAGATAATTGAGAACGAACAAAAAGAGTAGTGTAAAATTGGTAGAAATTTCAATCCCTGGTTATGAGAACATACACATAGAGCATCTTGTTCTGGATTATAATGGAACGCTTGCCTGCGATGGGAAACTTCTTCCCGGGGTGAAAGAGAGTCTAAAAATCATAGCAGATAAACTTCAAATCCATGTATTGACAGCCGATACTTTTGGGAAAGCCCAATCCCAGCTTAAAGCGATTTCCTGTAATCTTGTTATTCTTCCCAGAGAGAACCAGGATATAGGCAAACTAAAATATATCCAGCAGTTAAATCCGGAATTTACAGTCTGCATTGGAAACGGACGGAACGACCGCTTGATGGTCAAAGAAGCTGCACTGGGAATTGCTGTGATACAAAATGAAGGAGCATCTATGGAAACTATGGCTGCAGCCGACATTGTCTGTACTAGCATTGTTGATGCACTTAATTTACTAACAAATCCGCTGCGTTTAGTAGCCACCTTGAGGTCTTAATAAAGTGGGGCAATAAAAAAACCGCAAGAAGCAGGCTTTATTTTGTGTTTAATTTGTGGCGCCTCCCAGAATCGAACTGGGGACACACGGATTTTCAGTCCGTTGCTCTACCGACTGAGCTAAAGCGCCGCTACTAATATGGGAATAAATATACTAACTTTTTTAAAATCTGTCAAGTTAAATATGAAAAAGGATAGTCTCTATTATAGGAAACTTTTGGATAGAAAGAACGTATAATGTATAATGTTTTCTTCTATGAACTTTTAAACCAAGATCAGTTAAAATGAAATTACTCACCAGTACCCAAAAAATTGTCAAAAAAGCCTTGAATAACAAAATATTAAGCTCAAGGAAAAAGCAAATTCTTTTCACGGGGTTAGCTGTTCTTATTATTATCATCTTGATTTTATTATTTTCCTTATCTGGTGGAGGGGAAAACACACTGAGAAAAGAATGGGCAGTTGCACAGCGTGGTGACTTCACTGTAGATTTAGTCGAATCTGGAGAGATAGAGGCAGTTTCCCAGAAATTGGTTTCAGCTCCTATGATGTGGGCCAGTAGACTTCAGGTTATTGACCTTGTCCCAGAGGGAACTGTAGTAAAAAAGGGGGACTTTCTTTTACAGTTTGATGTAAGCGATCTGCAAACCTCACTGGATCTAGCAAAAGACAATCTGGAATCGTTAAAAGCCGACCTTAGAAAATTACAGGCACAGCAATCCCTGTCAATGTCTAACCTTGAGAATTCCCTGAAGCTGTCACAATACTCTTATGAACAGGCTAATCTGCGCCTGGAAATGAGCAAATTTGAATCCAAGGCCCAGCAGGAAGAAACAAGACTCCAACTTGAACAGGCAAGAATAGACCTGGAGAGGACCAAAAAGCAGCTTGAATCTCAAAAAATTATCCACCACAGTCAACTTGTAAACATGGAAACTTCCATAAGGCAAGCCGAGAATAGAGTAAAAACAATACAAGAGAGAATAAATAAGCTGTGTTTGATAGCGCCTGCCGACGGAATGGTGGTATACCAGGAAGTCGGGAGATGGACCAGCAGGGAGCGTCTTAAAAAAGGATACACTGCACGTCCTGGCGAGGCTCTTATCTCCATCCCGGATCTCTCTAAAATGGAAGTAAAGCTCTATATCAATGAAGTTGATCGTTTGAAAGTCAAAGTGGGTCAGAGCGTTCAAATCACACTCGATGCATACCCTGATGCAGAGTTCAAGGGAAAAATTCGTGAAGTTTTCAGATTGGCCCAGAGTGTGAGATGGGACTCAGGACTGAAAGGATTTGCCGTTTATATCGATATAGAAGGAACAGACCCCAGATTGAAGCCAGGCATGACAGCCAAAGTCAGAATTATCTTAGATAAATTGAAAGATGTTGTCTACGTATCTGTGGGAACTGTCTTTGAAGTTCAGGGATCACCAGTGGTTTTCCCGAAGGGCAAAACAAAACCATACGCTGTGTATATTGGCCCACGTAATGATAGTTTTGTCGTTATTAAAAGAGGAGTAAGACCAGGCATGAAACTTTCATGGGTTGATCCAACAGGGAAAGCGTTTATGCTGGGTACTGCCGAAGAGAAGAAACGAATCGAAAAATTAAACCGTACTATCCGGGAGAGTTTTGCTGTTTTCCAAAAACGCGGTCTACTCTACAATTATGAAGGTACTAACATAAGCAAAAGTAAAAAATCTAAGATTGATATAAATAAACTCCCATCCTTCATTAAAAAAAGACTCAAAAATGAAAAGGGCGAAGAAAAATCAAAGTCAAAAATAAAAGAACCGATAATGGAGAAACAACAATGAAATTCCATCTTAACATTAAACCAGTCATGGAAAAACTAAGAAGAGTAAAAAAACAAACATGGCTAATAATCGGGGGAGCCGCACTTTTCCTCCTTATCATATTCCTGGTAACAATACCAGGGTCCATTCACATTGCAAGGGTCAGGACACAGAGAGGAGAGTTCATAATAGATATAAATATCACAGGTGAAATTGACGCACTCAACTCAACCAACATTTCTATCCCCCGCATGAGGCATCGTATGTCACTTCAGATTGTCGACATGGTTGATGAAGGAACAATAGTCAAAAAAGGAGATTTTCTTCTTCAACTGGATCCAAGCGAGGCCCAACAAAAAGTTGACGATGCAAAAGATGAATTGGTCAATACTAAAGCCCAGTTAGAGAGTGAAAAAGCTACTATTGCTTCTAACATGGCCCAACTGGAAAGTCAACTCGAAATTGAAAAATACAACCACGAACAGGCCAAACTTAACCTGAAAATGATGCAGTTCGAAGCAAAAGTCAGGAAACAGGAATATGAACTCAACATGAAGAAAGCCGAAGTTGCCTTAGCTCAGGCTAAAGAAAGAATAACTTCTCAAAAAATTATTGATAAAGCAACTCTTATGAAAGCCGAATTGAAAGTACGACAAGCAGAAGTCGCATTAAAAGAGGCACAACAGGCTCTAAGTAAGTTAACCATAAAAGCACCGATAGACGGATTGGTTGTGTACAAAGAAATCTGGAGTGGATCTACGATGAAAAAAGTTCAAGTAGGAGATACTCCGTGGCCTGGATTTCCAGTAATAGGAATTCCTGATCTTTCCATCATGCAGGCCAGAACCACTGTAAATGAAGTTGACATTAATAAAGTCAAGAAAGAACAAAATGCAGTAATAACTGTGGATGCTCTTGAAGGAAAAGTATACTACGGAAAAATCACAAGAATAGCTGCCTTAGCCCGACGGGAAAAATCAACCAATACCAAGGTTTTTGATGTGGAGATAACTATTGATTCAACAGATGGTCAGCTCAGGCCAGGGATGACCTGTGGATGCAGGATTATCACTGATCGGATTAAAGATGCTCTGTTTGTACCGCTTCAGGCTGTTTTCCAGAAAGAAGGCCAAACTCTTGTTTATGTGATGAGTTCTCGAACGCCTAAGAAACGCGTTGTAAAAGTTGGACAAAAAAATAGTAACTATATTATCATTAAAGAAGGACTGAAAGAAGGAGAAAGCGTCTGTCTAAGAGATCCCACAATATCATTAGAAGAAATTGGGGGAGAAACTCAGCCTGCTGTTACAACACCGAAAACAACAAGAAAGAAAACAACTACCAAAGGCACGTTTATTATTAGATAACCAAACCTAAATTAATGTAAAAATTAAATATTAAAATGGAAAATGACAAATCAAAATTCAAAATACAATTCAAATTATTTCAACATTTCTCTGAAATCTGCAAATGAGAGTAAATTACATTTTTATTTGTTATTTTGATTTTTGATTTTTGAATTTTAATTTTCAGAGGAGTTGTTTAAATTTAGAATGGGAGTATCACGTGAATTTTGAAGAAAGTTTTTCTGTCAGCCTATCCGGGCTTTTTTCTCACAAACTTAGATCCTTCTTGACAATGCTGGGTATCATTTTTGGCGTTGCTGCTGTCATTGCAATGCTCTCCATTGGAGCAGGTGCTAAAAAAGAAGCTTTAGATCAGATTAGGCTTCTCGGAGTAGACAACATTATCCTTCGCTCAAATCCTATCAAGACAGAGCAAGATGAACGAGGAACAGTAGTGGAAGCTAAAGGTCTAACAATGGATGATGCGAGGTCACTAAATATCCTGAATCCATTGGTCGAGGCCTCGGTTCCTCAAAAGGAAATTTCGGATGTCCGTATTTCAAGAAAAAGCGAGGAGGTTACCACTACAGTTGTAGGAACAATTCCTGATTATGAGAATGTACTGAATTCCAGGACTGTAAAAGGTAACTTCTTTAATTATCAGGATGTGCACGAGGCACGCCGAGTTTGTGTACTGGGGAATAGAATTAAACATCAGCTATTTTATTTTGAAAACGCTGTGGGGAAACAGATTAAAATTGGTGATCTCTGGTTTTCAGTTGTGGGTGTGATGGAACCAAAACCGCAATTTACTGGTAAGGGCGGCGTAGGAGACAGAGATTTGAATATGGATGTCTATATTCCTCTTTCTTCAGCAATCCACCGTTTTGATATCGATCCGGCTGAGCCCGAAGTAGATCAAATTATACTTAAAGTCTCGGATGAAAAAAGAATAAAAGAAGCATCCAACCTGGCAAAATCACTCCTCAGCCTGAGACACAATCAAATGGAAGATTACAAGATTATTGTGCCTGAGGAACTTCTACGTCAAAGCCAGAAAACACAGAGAATTTTTAATATAGTTATGGGCGCCATTGCTGGTATTTCTCTTCTCGTAGGAGGAATAGGGATTATGAACATTATGCTGGCTACAATTTTAGAGCGAACCCGAGAAATCGGTATCCGGAGAGCCATTGGAGCCACGCGAAAAGATATCTTAGGGCAATTTCTTATTGAAGCGATTTTGCTGAGTTTTTCTGGTGGACTTATAG
>CAZPNF010000161.1:0-5491 GCA_964587715.1 uncultured bacterium
GAATTACCTGTTGACTTATGATGTTGTTATGAATGAATTATAAAGTACGCATTTTAGTGAAGAACCTCTAATTATGACCGAACGAACTCTAATATTTTGCCTCATTATTCTAGCTCACCAATACCTTACTTGCTTTTTTAAACTTTATGTATTAAATTTTTATCTGAAAATCAAACTTTATTAAGTGATTGTCATATGGATACTTGGATATTAATATTGGGATGGACTGAGTTTGCCATTGTTGTTTTAGGGATACTGCTTTTCGCAGGTACATCCATTTCAGAGAGAAGGTTAAGACCTGTGAAGGTTGTCTTCTTTGTCTTTACTCCTTTTCTATCATTATTTCTGGCTTTACTTCTACTGAACTTCCCTGCTAAGTCGTGGATTCTCCTTGGTATTCTTTCGGCCAGCGCATTGGCCGTTTTAGTTCTCACCCTCCCTATTGGTCCTAATCCCCATATTCAGTTTAAGGGAAAACAGGAACGGGTTGACGAACGTGATGCTATCTTCCATCGTTTTTATAGACTCAAACCCAACACTCCAGAATTTGAAGAATATTACCAGCAGCACCCTGAAAAGTTTGAATTTGACCAGAAAGTAAGGAACCTTCCCTCCTTAGGAGGCCCGGGGTCAAGAAGTTACGATCCCCTTACTTCTCCTTTTCAGATTGCTATGTTTGAAGTCCTTGAAGAAAACATAATCACTAACATTGATTGGGAACCAAAACCTGTCGAATCAGCCCCTGTCCAGACTTCATCAGAAGAATTCACAAGCCGCATTAAAGGATTTGCACGGTATCTCGGCGCAGATCTTGTAGGCACAACAAAACTTAATCCTGCATATGTATACAGTCACATCGGCCGTTCACCCGGAAAATGGGGAACGCCAATCACATTGAATCACTCCTACGCTATTGCCATTGGAGTAGAGATGCGTTATGATATGATCCGTCATGCTCCGGACAATGCAGTTACCACTGAAAGCGCATTCAAATACATAGAAGCAGCAAAGATTGCCATGGTACTGGCTAAGTACATTAACCTGCTGGGTTACGAAGCACGTGCCCACGTAGATGCCAATTACAGAGTAATGTGCGGTCCAATTGCAGTGGATGCAGGTCTTGGAGAACTGGGTAGACTCGGTTTACTCATAAGTCCTGAATTTGGGCCGCGTGTACGGCTCTCTGTTGTTACAACCAATCTGCCTCTTACCCAGGACAAACCAATAAGTTTTGGAGTGCAGGATTTTTGTTCTTTCTGCAAAAAATGCGCTGTAAATTGTCCGCCAGGTGCAATAGACAACGGTGAAAAGGGTATTTACAAAGGCGTTGAAAAATGGCAGAGCAATCAGGAAGCCTGTTACCGATTCTGGCGGATTCAAGGTTCGGATTGTTCTCTCTGCATAAAAGTGTGCCCTTATTCCCATCCAGGCACATTTCTCCATAATATGGTTCGTAAGCTTATTAAACGCAATGGCCTGGCTCGTCGTGCGGCATTTATAGGGGACGATCTTTTCTACGGACGAAAGCCCAAAACCCCATTCCCTCTACCTGACTGGCATGCAAAGTCTAATACAGGAGATGGGTAACATTTATCAAATACGCGAGAGGAGTGGGTAGATGAGAGCCTCTGCTTTTATCTCATCTCTTTAGTTAAAGATTCTCTCCTTAACTTTAAAATATTACGGATGCTAAGAGAATGATCAGCAATCGACTTATACTGGACATTAAGTGAGCTGCCAGAGGAGGATTAACCAATGGTAGACAAGAAAGGTAAAATACTTGTAGCAGAGGATGAAAAGATTGACCAGATAGCCTTTGAGCGATTTATCAAAAAGAAAAATCTCCCTTACGATTACGTTATTGTAGGATCTGTTAGAGAGGCCAGAGCTGTTTTGAAAAAGGAAAAATTTGATGCAGTGGTTCTAGACTACATGCTGGGAGACGGTACTGCATTGGATTTATTTGACAAAGTAAAAGATACACCTATTATCATTGTGACCGGCGGCGGTGGTGAAGAAATAGCTGTGCAGGCGATGAAAGCCGGCGCGTACGATTACCTGATAAAAGATGCTGAAGGCAATTATCTTAAAACCCTGCCTCTCACCGTAGAGAATGCAATAAAGCACAAGCTTGCAGAAGATGCACTTTTTAGTTATCAGGAGCATCTGGAGGAATTGGTGAGAGAGCGCACATCCGATCTGACAAAGCTCAACGAAAAACTTTTATCCGAAATCAAGGAGCGGCAGCGGATAGATGAAGCCCTGCAGGAATCCGAAAGAAAATACAGGGCATTGGTTGATAATTCTCTTGTTGGAATTTACATAACTCAGAACCACATAATAAAGTTCTGCAACCAGCGATTTGCCGATATCTTCGGTTATCAAAATCCCGGAGAATTGATCGGAATGCATATCAAGGAATCGGTCGTTCCTGAAGATTGGGAGCTTGTTGACAGCGAGGTAAAAGCGAGAGAATCCGGCAGAGCGAAAACCAGTAATTATGAGTTCAAAGGGATAAAAAAAGACGGAACTATTGTGGATATCGAGGTACTGGGCAGCCGTATCAATTACGAAGGTAAAACTGCAATCCAGGGGACACTGATAGATATTACCAAGCGTAAACGTGCAGAAGCCACCAGACAGAAAAGTGAAAGACGTTACCGCCTTCTTGCGGAAAACCTTACAGATATTATCTGGACTATGGATAAGGATCTTAAATTTTCTTATATAAGTCCCTCTGTTACACGCATTCTTGGCTACAGCGTGAACGAAGTAAGAAATATGTCGTTGGGGGACATTCTGATACCGTCTTCTTTAGATGCTATCGAAAAAGCTCTCGCAGAAAAAAAAGAATACCAGAACCGGACTTCTTCACCAGCTATAGAGGTTGAATTTAAATCAAAGGATGGTTCCACAAACTGGTTTGAGGTATCGCTGATTTTTCCCAGCGACCGGGCTGAAACTTCGTGGGACATCCTGGGAGTAGCACGAGAAATCAGTGAACGCAAAAAGGCAGAGGAAGAAAAAGAGAGGATGAGGGCCCAGCTCTTTCAGGCTCAAAAAATGGAGGCTATCGGTATCTTAGCCGGTGGCATAGCTCACGATTTTAACAACTTGCTTACTGCAATCCATGGCTGCGCTGATATGGAATTGATGGATGCTGACGAATCTACTTCTTCGTATCAAAATTTAAGAGAAATTCGGGATGCTGCTGATAGAGCTGCCGAACTTACCCATCAGCTGCTTTTCTTCAGTCGGAAACATCCAATGGAACCCGTTCCACTGAATTTCAACAAAACTGTTGAAGACTTACTGAAAATACTCCATCGTTTGATTGGGGAAGATATTGCAATTATTACCGACATGGAACCTGACCTCTGGACAGTTTATGCTGATCGTGGAACTATGGAACAGGTAATTATGAATCTGGCAATTAACGCCAGGGATGCAATGCCTGGAGGCGGAAAACTTACACTTAAGACAGAGAATGTGATTCTGGATGAAGCTTATTGCAATGTGATTCCCAAAGCGCAATGCGGTGAATTCGTTCGCCTTACAGTAGAAGATACCGGAATTGGGATGGGGAAAGAAGTCCTCAAACACATTTTTGATCCCTTTTTTAGTACTAAAGGACCGGGAAAAGGTACTGGGCTGGGCCTTTCTGTTGTCTACGGTATTATTCATCAGCACAATGGATGGATTAATGTTTACAGTGAACCTGATCATGGTACAACTTTCAGAATATATTTACCGGCTGTTCATATAAAGTCGGAAGAACAAAACGAAAAACTGGTTTCGGCTGAAGAATTAAAAGGTAATGGTGAGCGAATATTGATAGTGGAAGATGAAGAAGGCGTTCGAGACTTCACCAGTAGAGCTCTGGAAAAAGTTGGCTATGCTGTCTCTGTTGCGGCCAATGCCTGGGAAGCCTTAGATATTTTTGAGAAGGAGAAAAACTTTGATCTCATTTTCAGCGATGTAGTGCTGCCAGACAAAACAGGAATTGATCTGGCAGAAGAACTCCTTTCTCGAAATTCTGCATTAAAGATTCTCCTGACCAGTGGTTACACAGACCAAAAATCTCAGTGGCCAATTATACAGAAAAAGGGATTTAAATTTCTCCAAAAACCGTATGCTCTGTTAGATCTTCTCCAGACTATAAAGGAAGTTATTAATTCGGACTAAAGGAGGGAAAGACCATGAAGACAAAACAACTTACAATTGAGGCTTTGCTCTTTTCTGCAATGTTTTTGTTTTCCTGTTCCATGACATCTCAAATCTCGGTAAACGTTCAGAAACCCGCCGCAATCTATTTGCCAGGAGTTAAAAAGATCGCCATTGCTGATTTCCACGGACCTGACAGGTCGGGAAGCCAGATTGCCACTATGGTTCAATCCATGCTCATGTCAACACACTATTTTGGTATCATGGAACGCAGTGAACTGCGGCGGGTTTTAGAAGAGCAAAATCTTGGCCTCTCCGGAGTTGTTGATGAAACAACCGCTGCAAAAGTTGGGAAACTCCTGGGTGCTGATGCCCTGGTATTTGGGGAAGTAACAACGTACAAAGTCGAGCCGGACGAACGGGGTGTTGAAAAAGTTAGGCGAAAGGTTGGAACAGGTAGGTACGAATGGGTAGAGCAAAAGAACATTTTCACCGGCAAGAAGAAAAAAGTAAAAAGAGAAATTATGAAGACAGTCCTGGTGGATCAACATTATCGAATTCGGAGAGGCACTGTGGCTATTAATTTCCGGGTAGTCGGTGTCGAGACTGGAAAACTCTTAGCTGCAAGAAGCGATTCCAAAAGCTACAACAGCGGGAAAGTGGTAGAGGGAAGCTGGAAAACACTGAAACCTAAAGGAGAAATCCTTGCCGATCTTTCAAGATCTCTCTGCCAGAAATTTGTCCGCTTGATTGCTCCTTACTATGTTACTGAAAAAAGAGTCATCGAGCCAGGTAAAGGGAACATAAAGGCAGGAATGAAATATGCACAGGCTGGATTGTGGCCAGAGGCTACCGTGGCATGGAAACGCGCAATTGTAGAGTCTCCTAAAGATCCAGTCGCTTTTTACGATCTAGGAGTATCCTACGAAGTCCAGGGAATGTTAGACAATGCAGAAGAGGCGTATCAATCTGCAGTAAGACTTAAGCAGAAAAAACTCTACATGGAAGCACTTGCCAGAATCCGTAAGGCTAAAAGAGAGCACGAAAAATTGATGAAACAGCTGGAGGAGAGAACCGTAGAATAAGAATCTAATCTGGTTACTGAACTTTTGTAAAAATTGGGCTTTGTTGCAAACTTGAGGTATGCTAAAAAAATAAGAGAAATGAAACTCTAAAGAGTGAATTCCATACTGGGTAGCTGAGAGCCCCTGCTCTCAGCTTAACTTGTCTTTATGAGCACTTCACTGTTGTTCAACACAGGCTCTTGCGAAAAATCTGGGGTAGGGTAAAATTCAAAAAGAATAAAAGGCTCACGCCTGAAATCCGG
>CAZPNF010000162.1:0-1253 GCA_964587715.1 uncultured bacterium
CAACTTTCAAGAAACAATCTTTTTAAGCACCCTCACATATCGATCCATCTCCTCTTTAGTCCGCTTCTCCGTAACTGCAACAAGAAGGCCGTTATCAATTCCGTAATCGAACCGGCTTAAATCTATTCCTGCAAATATTTTTTCTTTTCGCATCTCATCTATGATTTTCCCGGGTGGAACCGGGCATTGGATTACAAACTCTTTGAAAAAAGAACGGGGGAAAAGCAGGTTAACTCCGTTAACTTCCTTTTCTATCTTTCTGGCTAAATAATGAGCTTTTTGCAGAGAGAGATTAGCCACAGTTGGAAGACCTTCTTCTCCCATGAGTGATAGATAAACCGTAGAAGCAAGTGCACAGAGCTGTTCATTTGTACAAATGTTAGAGGTGGCTTTCTCTCTTCTGATGTGCTGCTCCCTTGTCTGAAGGGTTAAAACAAACCCCCTACGTCCTTTTGAATCTTTTGTAACTCCTACCAATCTGCCGGGGAGTCGACGGATCAGCGACTTTTTTACGGCAAAAAGTCCCACATAGGGTCCACCAAAAGAGAGCGGGTTCCCCAGAGCCTGGCCCTCACCAATTGCTACGTCAGCACCAAATTCTCCAGGGGGTTTAAGAGTCCCTAAAGAAATGGGGTCAACAGAAACAATATAAAGTCCGCCTGCTGCATGGATGATTTTTTCTATCTTATTTACTTCTTCCAGATTTCCAAAGAAATTAGGATGTTGAATCAAAACACCTGCTGTCTTATCACTGACCATATTTTGAAGTTGAATCAGATCAGTGATGCCACTATCGTCTCCGACTTCTTTTACTACCATGCCGCTGCGGTGACAGTAAGTTTTAACCACTTTACGGTAAAATGGATGAACGGTTCTGGAAAGAAGGATTTCTTCTCTTTTTGTATGAACCTGGGCTAAAAGTGCCGCCTCAGCCAGAGCCGAGCCCCCATCATACATCGAAGCATTCGCAACATCCATTCCCGTGAGATTGGCAATTAAAGTCTGATATTCGTAAATAGCCTGAAGTGTACCCTGGCTGACCTCTGGCTGATATGGAGTATAAGCAGTATAGAACTCGGGGCGGGAAACTATATGGTCAACTGCAGCAGGTATAAAGTGATCGTATACACCACCACCTAGAAAGCAGAGATATGTGCCTGTGTGTTCATTTCTTTCTGCAATTTTTTTGAGAAGTTTTGTTACTTCGTACTCGGAAAGTGGACTGGGTAGATCGAGGTCTCCTTTAAAGCGTG
>CAZPNF010000162.1:1263-5488 GCA_964587715.1 uncultured bacterium
TGCCTCAGCAGGGATTGCTTCTAAGAGTCCCTCAAAATCAGAAACCCCGATGGTTTTCAGCATCTCATTCCGATTCTCATCGGTTGTAGGGATAAATGGCATATTGTTTTTCTCCTCTACCCAATCAGTTTTTTGTATTCTTCCGGTGACAGGAGAGTATCTAACTCAGCCTTGTCAGATACTTTTACTTTTAGAATCCAGCCTTCGCCATAGGGATCACTGTTGACCAATTGGGGGCTTGATTCAAGTTTATTATTTACTTCCACCACTTCACCAGAAACAGGTGCATAGAGGTCAGAAACAGCTTTAACAGCCTCGATGCTCGCACAGGGTTCCATCTGCTTGGTCGTCTCGCCTATTTTAGGGAACTCGACAAACACAATGTCTCCCAATTCGCTCTGTGCGTAGTCAGTAATTCCTATAGTAGCAACATCATCTTCGACTAAAGTCCATTCATGTTCTTTTGTATAACGGAGATTTTCAGGAACATTCATTTCTCTTCTCCTATTTTTTATCCTGAGGTTTGAGTTCAAAATTTTCAAGGAAACGGGTATTAAAATTCCCATGGACAAATGCACTATCACGCAGCACTTGTTTGTGAAAAGGAATTGTTGTTGGTACACCTTCAATGATAAATTCGTCCAGTGCTCTTATCATCTGGTTGAGAGCTTCTTCCCGATTGTAGCCGTGGGATATAATTTTAGCTAAGAGAGAATCATAATAAGGAGGAATTTGATAGAGAGCATAAGCATGCGTGTCTACACGGATTCCAAATCCACCGGGAACGTGAAAGCTGGTAATCTTACCAGGAGTTGGCCGAAATCCTTTAAACGGATCTTCAGCATTGATTCTACATTCAATAGCGTGACCTTTTGGTTCCAGTGCAGCATGCATCTCATTTAAAGCTCCTCCTGCTGCTACTCGAATTTGTTCTTTAAGAAGGTCAATGCCGTAAACCATTTCTGTTACAGGATGTTCAACCTGGATTCGGGTGTTCATTTCCATGAAGTAAAAACTGCCGTCTTCATCTAACAAAAACTCTATCGTGCCTGCACTTCTGTAACCTACTGTCTTTGCTCCCTTAACAGCAGCATTTACCATTTTGCTGCGGAGAGACGAGCTTACCGCAGGAGAAGGAGATTCTTCTATTAACTTTTGATGTTTTCTCTGAATAGAGCATTCTCTTTCGCCAAGTGCGATTACCTGTCCTTGTCCATCTCCCAGGAGTTGAACTTCAATGTGCCTTGGCTTTTCAAAATACCGTTCCATATAAAGAAGAGGATTACCAAACGCTGCCTGAGCCTCGGCCTGAGCCATGGCAAAAGCCTGTGGAAGTTCCTTGGCATCATGGAGAACTCGCATTCCCCTTCCCCCCCCACCAGCTGCTGCTTTTAGCATAACTGGATAGCCAATCTCTAGAGCCAATCCTAATGCTTCCTTTTTATCACGAACACCGCCGTCACTGCCAGGAATCACAGGTACACCCACATTTTTCATCAAGTTTTTTGCATAGATTTTGTTTCCCATGTTGAAAATCATTTCAGCAGATGGGCCAATAAATGTCAAACCCGACGATTCACAGATATCAGCGAATTCAGCATTTTCTGCCAAAAAACCATACCCGGGATGTATACCATCCGCATTGGTAATTTCTGCCGCACTAATAATCCTGGGAATATTGAGATAACTTTCATTAGGAGAAGGGGAACCTATACAAACAGCTTCATCGGCAAAACGCACATGTAAACTATCTTTATCAGCCTCGGAGTAGACTGCTACTGTTGTAATACCAAGCTCCTTACAAGCCCGAATTACCCGAAGTGCAATTTCCCCGCGGTTGGCAATTAAGATTTTTTTAATCAAGTGTACAATCCTATAATATTACAAATAAATTTTATTTTTATATCTTACGGAACTTACAGCCTTACTGCGCTATGTTTTCTCCACCAGGAAAAGAGGTTGATTGTATTCAACAGGTTGAGCATTCTCTACCAGTATCTTTACAATTTTTCCCGATATCTCAGCTTCAATTTCGTTCATTAGTTTCATGGCTTCGACGATGCAGAGAATTTGCCCGGGATGAATTTCCTCCCCAACCTCTACGTAGAGTTTCGTATCCGGGGCCGGCGCTCTGTAAAATGTTCCTACCATGGGAGAGCAAATTTCTACAACATTATCCGACTTTTCACCTTCTGCCGGTTCGACTTTTGCCCCTTTGATTTTTGTCTCAGGAGGAGCGGAACTTACCACTTGTGGAATAACCGATGGTACTACTCCTGTAGTTTGCCCACCTGACACCCCTTTTCTCTTTGTGATACGGATCTGGAATCCCTTTTCTTGAATATGCAGTTCTTCAATGTCACTTGTTTCCACCAATTTCACGAGGCGTTTGATATCTGTTAAATTCATACTTTTTTCTCCCCTTATGTTTTTCCCCTACTTTACCCGTTCTACGTATTCACCCGTTCGAGTATCTACCTTTACAATCTCTCCTTCTTCCAGAAAAAGGGGAACCTGAATAGTAGCACCCGTCTCCAGTATCGCTGGCTTTGTCCCTCCAGATGCAGTATCGCCTCTTACACCTGGATCTGTTTTGGCAACCTGAAGCTCAACAAAAATAGGAAGCTCTATGCCAAGGGAATCTTTCCCATTAAACAGCATTTCCACTTCCATAGCTTCCTTCATAAATTTTGCTGTTTCTCCAACAATCTCTTCGGATACTAAAATCTGATCGTATGAGTTGAGATCCATAAAAACAAATTCATCCTCTGACCTGTAAAGGTACTGGACTTTTTTCTTTTCCAGACGGATATCGTCGACCTTTTCTCCAGACCGAAATGTATGATCGATTACCCTGCCTGTTTTTACATTTTTCAACTTGGTACGGACAAAAGCTCCCCCCTTGCCAGGCTTCACGTGCTGGAACTCAACCATAGTATACAATTCGCCGTCGAACCGAATAACCAGTCCGTTCCGAAATTCAGATGTAGAAATCATATACTCCCCACGGTTAATTATACCTTACAGGAAATAGTTTAATATAAAGGATAAAATGGAATTTGTCAACATTCGTTTTTAAATTTGTTGGAAGCGCATTGAACAATCCGTTGCGGAAACCGCTACGCTAATTTCCGCAACTATCACATAAATATGGCTTTAGATTTTTACATCATTCTTTTAGAAGAAAATAATACTATAACTTGTAATTTGCATATATTTTTTACTACATATTGACATTTTTTGCATTTTTTACTTGACTTTCTCTACAAGGTTTTGTATGTTAAACCTGTATTTAATCTCTCCTTTCACAATTCAAACCAAAGAGAAAAGCCATGAAAAATCCCTCTGATTCCCAGAAGAACGAACATAGTGATCTCTTTGAACCCGACGGCAACGGGCATGAACCCAAAATAAAAACCTTTCTGGCCGCTGAAGAGACCTCGGAGACAACTCCTCAGGAAGATGAGGACAATACTTCTCCATTTCAGGACGACGAATCACTTAAGACTCTATTTACAGAAAATGCACTAAAAGTTCTGAAAAAACGGTATCTCAAAAAAGACAGGGATGGTAATACCATTGAAACTCCTGTTCAGATGTTCCGCCGTGTAGCCAGAGTTATTGCTTCAGCAGATAGGCTTTATGAACCTTCAGCTGATATTCAGAAAACCGAAGAGAGCTTTTTTTCTATAATGGCTAATCTGGAATTTATGCCCAATTCTCCTACTCTGATGAATGCCGACCGAGAACTGGGACAGCTTTCAGCTTGCTTTGTCCTTCCTATTGAAGATTCTATGAAATCAATTTTTGAAGCTGTTAAAAACACTGCTTTGATTCACAAATCAGGTGGTGGAACTGGATTTTCTTTTTCCCGCATCCGACCCAAAAACGATATTGTCAATTCGACAAAAGGAATTGCCTCGGGCCCTATTTCTTTTCTCCACGTATTTGATATTGCCACAGAAACAGTTAAACAGGGTGGAACCCGACGAGGTGCCAACATGGCCATACTCAGTGTAGATCATCCCGACATACTGGAATTTATTAGATGTAAAGAAGAAAGTGATAAGCTTAATAATTTCAACATATCTGTGGCAATAACAGAAGATTTCTGGAATGCTCTCGAACATGATCAGGAATACGAACTTATCAATCCTCATTCGGGTCAGGTAACAGGTTCACTGAAAGCAAAAGAAGTTTTTAATGAAATCGTTCACCGTGCATG
>CAZPNF010000163.1:0-5485 GCA_964587715.1 uncultured bacterium
GTTCTAAATACATTTTACTCTCCAGAGAAAAAGATGGAAAAGTTCAGATATCCGATTATGAGACCAATGGAGAATGTGCTGCAGGGACAGGATCGTTCTTTGATCAGCAAGTAGAAAGACTGCGATACAAAATCGAAGATGTGGGCAAAATTATTGCTGGTGTTAAGAGGACTGCTTCAATTGCCGGGCGATGTTCAGTTTTTGCTAAATCCGACATGGTCCATGCACAGCAGAGAGGATACAAACCGCCTGAGGTGCTGAGAGGTCTCTGCGAAGCAGTTGTAAGAAATTTTAAAGGAACCATTGCCAAGGGAAAAACAATCAAGCCGAATGTAGCTTTTATTGGTGGGGTTGCTGCAAATACAGGTGTGGTCAAGGCTTTCCAGAAACTTTTTGATTTTTATAACGGTGAACTTGTTATCCCTGATCTTTATGCCTGGATGGGAGCTGTAGGTGGAGTTCTTGTCGGTTTAAGAGAAGGCACTGAAAAGGCGGAGTTTGTATGGCATCCCCTAAAAAAAGAAAACAAAGAGAACTATCCAACCACACAACCTCTATCTCTGGAAAGAGTAAAATTTTTAGGCGACAAAGTTCGGCCTTACAAATTTACTTCTGATAAAGTAATAGATACATTTCTCGGAATTGATATAGGCTCTGTCAGCACTAATTTAGCTCTTATCGATTCTGAGGGTGAACTTATTTACGGAATCTACAAAATGACAGAGGGCAGACCAGTAGAAATTGTAGAGGAGTCGCTGAAAGAAATGGCGTCGGCTGTTGGAGATCGGGTTCATGTTAGAGGAGTGGCTACCACTGGTTCTGGCCGTGAGCTCATCGGGCTTTTAGTGGGCGCCGATGTTATTAAGGATGAGATTACTGCTCACAGGACCGGTGCATTTCATGTGAGTCAGAAGTATCTTGGAAGCGATGTTGACACAATCTTTGAAATTGGAGGTCAGGACTCGAAATTTATTTCTCTGAAAGATGGTGTTGTAACTGATTTTAGTTTAAACGAGGCATGTGCAGCCGGTACTGGTTCTTTCCTTGAGGAACAGGCGAAACAGATTGGTATTGAAATACGGGGAGAATTTGCAGAGTTAGCTCTTAGGTCCAAACATCCTTTAAAGCTGGGAGAGCGATGCACTGTATTTATGGAGAAAGAGCTGGTTCCCTACCTTCAGCAGGGTGTTCCTAAAGAAGACATTATTGCCGGACTTGCCATTTCAGTAGTACATAATTATCTCAATCGGGTTGTGAAGAAGAGAAGAATTGGGGAACGAATTTTTTTTCAGGGTGGAACAGCTTACAATGGCAGTGTGGCCGCTGCTTTTGCGACAATCTTAGGCAAAGAAATCATTGTTCCTCCTTACAACGGAATTATGGGTGCAATTGGGGCAGCACTTCTCGCCAGAAATTGGCATGTGGAGAATAAAAATTCTTCCTTCCGTGGTTGGGATTTAAGTCAGGTGCGGTGGCAGATGAGAGAATTTGTCTGTAATGGATGTTCGAATCACTGCATTATTCAGGAATTTAAAGTTGGTGGCGAAAAAAGCTACTGGGGAGACAAATGTTCGGAGAAATACAGAAAGCGGACTAAAAGCATACATAAACCATGTATAGATGATCTTATTCATTTTAGAGAAGATATTTTGTTTGGTTCAGATGAGAGGGAAAAGGGCAAAGGTAAGAGAGGCGTTATCGGGATTCCACGGGCACTGTTTTTCTACGATCGTCTTCCTTTCTGGAAAAGTTATTTTGAAACGCTGGGTTTTGATGTTGTGATTTCTGGACCCACTCAGCAGAGTCTGGTCCACGATGGGCTTGAAGCTGCTGTTGCTGATCCGTGTTTTCCAGTTCAGGTTACCCACGGTCATTTAGTAGAACTTATGAAAAAAGGAACAGAATTTATCCTTTTGCCGAATATCGTCAATGAAGAAGATCCGTCCTCAAGCGTGGAAGCATTTATATGTCCATGGAGTCAAACTATTCCCCTCGTAGCGAAACAGACACCTGCATTCAGGAAAATAAAAAATCAGATTCTTTCTCCCAATGTCCATTTTCGTGAGGGGAAAGAGTTTGTAAAACGCCATCTGGAAAAGGAATTTTCCTCTCTGGGAATTAGTGCAAAGGAAAACCATCTTGCGGTTGAAAAAGCTTACAAAGCTCAGGCTGATTTTAAAGATAAAATGATTGAAGCAGGCAGAAAAGCTCTGGCCAAACTTAGAGCCAGTGAAGAATCCTGCATTGTTCTTCTCGGCAGGCCTTACAATCTTTATGATCCTGGACTTAATTTGAATATACCGACTAAACTCAGGGATATATACGGTGTCAATGTAATCCCCATGGATTTTTTGCCAATAGATAAAATAGATATAACTTCTGTTAATGATCACATGTTCTGGAACTACGGTAGGAGAATTCTTCAGGCAGCCAGGTTTACAAAAGGATATGAAAATTTTCACATTATCTACATCAGTAATTTTAAATGTGGGCCAGATTCTTATATTCGTCATTACGTAGAAGATGCTTCTGGTAAACCGTTTCTCTTCCTTCAATTGGACAGTCATGCCAATGATGCAGGTGTAATGACCAGAATTGAAGCTTTTCTTGAAAGTAAAGGGATGTTGTAAAAAGGCGAGAGGCAATGGATGGCATAAAATTCTAAGCACGAAATCCGAAATCCAAAACAATATAGAATGGCCGAATACAGCGCTGGATTGCATACGTCTCGACAGGTGATATACCATTTGGAGATTTGAGTTTTGATATTCGGACTTCGGCTAACACCTTGTGTTGTTCCCCTTAAAGGGCGCGTAAATCCTCCCTTGAGGCCTGTCCGCCTCTGGAGGAGAGGATATAGGTGGGTGTTTTATAAAAAAGAGAGAGAAATAGTTGATGTATTTTTTAAAACACAGAGAAAATAAATCTCATCCATTAACGGGAAGACGACTGTATATCCCGAGAATGAGTGCTGGTGGGGCCAGGGCAATGGCGGCAGCTTTTCGTTCCCTTGGAGTTGATGCAGAAATTTCCCCTCCTTCTGATGAGAGCACCCTTTCTCTTGCAGCTCGTTTTACCACTGGTGATGAATGTCTGCCTCAGCGGATAACATTGGGTAACTTTCTCAAGATTATTACAAAAAAGGATTTTGATCCTTCAAAAAATGCATTTTTTATGCCCACTTCTTCTGGTCCATGTCGGTTTGGTCAATATGCACCGCTGCTAAGGAAAATCCTCGTGGAAATAGGATACGATGAGGCTCTGGTTTTCTCACCTACAAGTAGTGATGGCTACGGGGGGATTGCCGGCAATGTGATTCGTTTTATGAGGACCGCCTGGAGAGCAATCGTTGTGTCAGATATCTTGAGAAAACTGCTTTTAATGGTTCGTCCTTACGAGGAGAAGCCTGGTGAAGCAGACCAGATCCATGATAGTGCTCTGGATGAAATTTGTGGTATTCTTTCAGATGGATCTGTTAATTTAAAATCGCAGTTGAAAAGACTGGTGGGATCGCTGGAACAAACCCGTGACCGCTTTCTTAAAATCTCTTTCAAAGAAGAAATGGGAAGCCGGACATTGATCGGTGCTGTTGGAGAAATATTTTTGAGATTTAACAGTTTTGGCAACCAGCACATTATCAGAAGAATTGAAGCACTTGGTGGGGAAGTCTGGATAGCTGATATTTCGGAATGGGTCTGGTACACTAACTACGAACAGGAGCGGAAACTTCGAGAGGCTGGAAAAGCTTTTAGTCTGACCATGGGCAGTGTAAAATTAAGAGAATTGGTACAGAAATCCGATGAAAAAGTTTTACTTGCTCCGCTTAATGATATTTTTTCGTCTCGAACGGAAGCTCCAATACAAATGGTTCTAAATTACAGCCAGCCTTATCTCCCGGCACACATGGCTTTAGGCGAGATGACACTGAATGCAGGCAAAGCAATAGCTTTTTTCCATTCAGGTTGTGACGGTGTAGTTGATATAAGTCCTTTTACCTGTATGAATGGGATTGTAACGGAAGCAATCTATCCGCAGGTGAGTAGAGATCACAACAACATTCCAATAAGGATTTTTTATTTTGATGGTGTTCCGTTTGATCTTGACAGTGATCTTGAGATCTTTATGGAACAGGTAAAGGCTTACAAGAGAAGTAAGGGAGCAAGATATTAAGTCATAGAAAAATAAGAAAGAAATAGGTAAGGATCGATACAAATCCGAAGCACGAAGCACGAAATCCGAAACAATATCAAATAAACAAAATCCCAATGCTCCAAAAACGAGGCTTACCTGTTTTTGTCATTGAGATTTTCCTATGGTCCGCCTTGTGGCGGGACAACAGGAGGTGTTTATTCAAGCAGGAATGTCATATTTCTTTTCCTGCAAAGTCGGGTTTAATTCCCCGAAGCATCGGGAGACCTCAGGACGACACACCCGGATTTTGTCGTTCTGAGTCCCGATGAAGTCGGGACGAAGAATCTGGGGTAGGGCAAAAGAAACTAAAATTCAAAAGAGAAATAAAAGGCTTACGCCTTAAATCCAGAAAAACTGATGGAGTTAATTTGTAAGGATTTCATGAAAAATAGAAATGGCTTTGAAACTTAAAAAATCAACTATTGCAAAAGGATTTATAGTTTTTGTCGTGCTTTCAGTAGCAGTTATGGTTGGTATTCTTCTCTGGACTACTGATCGCAGGACATGGTCTCATCTTAAGGAATTCCAATTAGTTTTTATCCCGATACTGTTGGGATTGGGAACTGTAAGGTGGCTCTTGGATGGTATGGCTTTTGTGACAATGGTCAAACACACCAGGCACAGTTCTTCTCCTCTCAGGGTTGGAAGATGTGCTGTTATTAGATTGGAGGGGAGTTTGATAGCCAGTGTTGTCCCGGTGCTTGTGGGAACATTTTCCATGCATGCTTACCTGCTTCATAAGCAGAAAATAAAATTGAGTGAGAGTGTAGCTATTACTGTTCTTCGAGCTATTCTTCCTGTATTTCTTTTTCTCTTGAACATTCCTATTCTATTTCTCATTAAAACAGATCCTCTGAGAGAGAGATTTTTTACTCAGTTTATGAAGGTTATTTCTTTACCGCTTGCAGTTATTATAGTCTTTTTTATTTTTACTTTATTTTATCCACATAAGATCAAAAAAGTCGCTTCTGTTTTGATTCACTGGTGGGGAAAGATTAAGATTATCAATGCAGAAAAACTCATTGCAGTGGAGGAGCGATTCTTCCAGGAGATAGATCAGTTCAGTAAAATCTTCTGGTGCTATCTAAGAAAAAGAAAATTGATGCTTTTCTCTGCCAGTGGATGGATTCTTTTAGCATTTGTCGCCGATTATTTTATTGCCCTCTCAATACTCTGGGGATTTGGTTTTCATCCACCTCTGGTGAGAGCACTGGCTGTCCAGTTTCTCATGAGACCTTTGATTTATTTTGCTCCCACACCGGGAGGTGCTGGTATCTGGGAGTTTACTTACCTG
>CAZPNF010000164.1:0-3297 GCA_964587715.1 uncultured bacterium
ATTTTGTAACCTTCAGGAGTTGTATCAATAAAAATCTTTGAGATTTTTATATCACGATTAAACTCCTCCACACAATGCATAATCATCTGACTTAAAGCAATCTCAGAGATACTCAGCCTCCCTCGCCGACTGAAAGGAGGCTGGACTACTGTTTTCTCAACCACTTTTCTCTTCCAGAAAAGAAAAGGATAAGTCCTCAAGAAAATTTTGACTGAAGCAAGTACACGATGAGAAGGATCTCGCTTTACTTCAATCACAGGAACAGGTATAACATGTTTGCCTCTTAATCGTCTGCTTTCTCTGGCTCTGTAAATATCTTCCTCTGTTGCAACCTCCTCGATGTAAATGATCTCGTCCGGATAGGGGAGATTCAACCGCTCAACAATACGTGCTATCATTTTCTCAGACGTTCCAAGAATCAAAACAGAGCGGAACTTTTCTCTTTCCAGAATTTGTCTTACCTCTTTTGCATGAGCCGGATCCTCAAAAATCGCACGTTTAATAGCTGTCACGCGGTTTTTCTCTCGCTTCGCTGATTTTCCTGCAAGAATTCTCTGATCCCGAATAAGAAGGCCATCATCAATAATCAGGTCGATGGTTTTCTTTTCAGTTATCAACTTAGCTCGAAAACTCTTTCCGGTTCCTGTTTTTCCAACCAATGCATAAACATGGATCTTTTTGATCCCATGCTTGAATCGGGAGAGAATTTGTCTAAGGTTTCTTTTCACCCCGGATAATCTCTTTATTCTAAAAAAACAGACCACCACTCCGACAACAAAACTTACAGTTGTCAATTGCCATTAAAGGTTTATTAATCTTTTTTACCCAAAAGCTTAGTTATTAATCAGTAATAGTTTAATAATTTCTTCCATTAATCGCAAGTGTATTTTCTATTAAATTGCTGATTAAATCAAAGGTTTAATATCTAAAAAACACTTGCATTAGAAAATTATCGATTGTATATTAATTTTGTTTCATTCAAAATTCACTCTTGGGAGAGGATATTTGTAACTTTCTCTGTCAAAATATCATCTTTCTATCGTTTTTTTCTGAGTGGGTTCTCATGAAGCAAATCGAGAAACACCTGTGCTTAATTATTGCCAGTTCAGAGATGTCTCTTATGATAAAAACCTTACTTAAGGACCGGTATTCAGTCAGTTGTGAACCAGGTATTGATAGGGCTATTTCTGCCTTGCGGAATCATCTGGTTTCATGTATCATTATTCATATAAACAGCTCTTTCCTAAAATCGCCGGTAGAGTTGTTCCGTTTGAAACGCCAGTTTCCTGCGATACCTACAATAAGGGTATGTAACGCACTTCTTACATATTCCAAAAACAATGAAAATAGTATTCACACTCATGGATAAAATTAACCATGAAAAAAATGTTTATTTTTGTTTTATTATTGTCAAATTCATTGACATGTCTATTAGCTCAGCAAAAAAAATCTGAAGAAAGAAAATATTTCCAACAAAATGTATCTTACGATATTCAAGTCAAACTTGATGTCGAAAAGAACCTATTGATTGGAACTGAGAATCTCATTTATAAAAACAATTCTTTGGATACATTACATTCTGTCTGGTTCCATCTCTACCCAAATGCGTATAAAGATAAAAATTCTTTATTTGCACGGGATATGAAAAATCGGGGAATAAATGATTTTTACTATACAACTAATGAGGAACGAGGATATATTGAAACACAAAACATAAAAGTTGATGGTAAAACATTACAGTGGATATATAAACCAGACGATGAAACCGAAATGCAAGTGTTTTTGAATGAGCCCATTGCTCCCGGTGATTCTACAGAGTTTAATATTCAATTTATAGTCAAGATTCCCATTTTTATTTCACGTATGGGTAGAAAAGGATATAGATACGAGTTAACTCAGTGGTATCCTAAAATAGCTGTGTATGATTTAAAAGGTTGGCATAATGACGGATATCGTTTCCTTGGTGAGTTTTATGGCGAGTATGGAACATTTAAGGTTTCTATGACTGTGCCTGAGCCAATGTGTGTTGCTGCTACTGGAAAACTTATAACGTCTTCAGAAATTTCTCTACATGAATCAATGGTCAAATTTACTAAATCCTTGGATATACTTCCAGATAATGCCCTGAAATGCAAGCTTGATTCTATAAAGACTGAGCATGAAAAAATAGGAAAGCAATTGCAGTCGGGGAATTTTAAATACAAAACGATTTCCTTTATTGCAGAAAATGTACATGATTTTGCATGGGTCTGTGATTTTAGATATTTAATTCGACAATCTCAGTTTCAACAGACTAATATCAATTTATTTGTACTTCCAGAGCATTATATTGGTTGGCAAAAGGCAAATCAGTATGCCTTTGATGCGCTTAAATACATGACCAGTTGGTATGGTCCTTATATCTATTCACAATTGAGTGTTATAGACAGCGAATGCCCTTACGGAGGAATGGAGTATCCTAATTTAATCCTTGTTAAATCAGAAGGAGACAGTTTCTTAAGGCGTTTTGAAGAAGTGATTATGCATGAAATTGGACATCAGTGGTTTTATGGCATGTTAGGAAACAACGAGATGGATGAGGCATGGCTGGATGAAGGATTGGTTATGTTTTCAGAAATGCGGTATTTTAAGGAAAAATACGATGAGAAATTTAGTGATTCAAAGCTGCTGAAATTCTTAGGTGCTGAGATATTAAGAAATCATAGGCAGATTATGAAAATGAGTCAATATGTCATTTCTGCATATAATTATATTCCAAAGTGTTCAGATAAATCTTATGTGTATAGAAGCCGCGCAGAATTCAATAATGTTTATATAAGACCGGCTTTTACAATGAAAATGATGCAATACATGCTGGGAGACAGTCTTTTTAATACAGCTATGCAGAATTATTATAAACGTTACAGATTTAAACATGTGACAGGGTCATCCTTGATTAAAGTTTTCAATGAAACCACCAATCAAAATTGGGACTGGTTTTTCAAACAGTGGATTTACTCGAAAAAAGAATGCGATTTCAAGGCCGGAAATCTTAAGTCAACAGAAGAAGATAATGGCACTTTTAACACAACATTTGAAGTTATCAAGAATGGTGGAATTAAGATGCCTGTTGTTGTTGAATTTCAGACACGGCATGATGAAAAAATCAGAAAAAATATTTTTGCCTACAAGAATATAAATTTCATTACGTTAAAAACCAAGGATAAAATTGTTTCTGCTAATATAGATCCTGATCGAAATATTCTAGAATTCAATCAAAGGAACAATGCAACGGGTTTTCCCCAAATAAGTACGCGT
>CAZPNF010000164.1:3307-5483 GCA_964587715.1 uncultured bacterium
TCTTTTATCCACCCCTTCTTTTGAGAAATATTCTCTTTTACTATCGCCTTTGGCCAACCATTCTTCATACAGTGGTTTGGGGGCGGGCATTGGTTTTGCGCTGCTTGACTTTCCAGCAAGTTTTTCCTACATAGAAGGTCATGAGTTTGTAATGTCTGCTCTTTATTATCCAAAAATTAAAAATACGGATTTTTACCTAGGATACACCGGAACAACAAATCTTTTTAAAAGATACAATCGATTTAGCACAAGTTTTTTCAAGTTACGCGGCAAGAAACAAATTGATCTTGGTTTCGAGTATCGATTTGGTCGATATCGTTTTGAAAATCCCTCTCAGAATATTTTTGCTCAAATCAGATATTCTGAAATCTTTGAGGATAGGTACTTTAAAAAGTATCAAGCCAGTGAGGGAAGAAATTTTAACATTCTATTTCGCTATACATTGGGTATAGATCATGGTCTTTTTTCTGGAATTTACTCTTTCGGGTTAGAAAAGAGTGCCAGGTTATTTTCCGGCGGCTATGATTATACAAAAATAACCTTAGAAACCACACAGGATTTTCCGATATCTTACAGGTTAACACTGGCCAATACGATTAATTTTGGTGTAATTTATGGTAATGATTATCCACTGCAGGAAAGTTTGTCTCTTTCACCTAATGATGCACTTGGTTTTGCTGATCTTGGTGTTGGATTTGGATTTCGATACAAGTATAATCGAAGGTTTACAGGTAAACTAACAGGTTATACTGGCGAAAATTTAACTGGGAAATACTTATTGTCGTCAAGAGTAGATATGAATGTTCATATGTTCAGATTTAAGCGAGAACCTTTTTATATAAAAATTTTTGGTGAGATTGGGAAACTATGGAATTCAAATAATTTGTTTCAGATGGATCGTATGACTTTTATGGATGGTGGTATAGGCTTAAGATTTTTTGGTTGCCATCTATTTCTACCTCTTTGGAAGAATTATGAGATCATCAAAATGGGCGATAAATGTCAATTAAAGCACAAAAACAGTTTTGGATTAAACGGGTTCTTTATTGAGCTTGACTACGGTTATTTATTCAGAGTTGCGTTAGACTACAAATGATTAGGGAAAAAGAAAAAAAGGTGATTGAAATATTTAAAAAGACCCGCATAAAAACACAGCAACTTGTTACTAAAAAAGATGGAAAGAGTATAATTGTTGGCCATCACAATTGTTCCAGTTCTTTTATAAAAACATCAGAAATTGGTGTATGTGCTATCGAATTAATGAATAAAGGTTATTGTCTGGAAGAAGTTCAAAAAATTTTATCAGAAAAATATGGTCAAGAAATTTCTGTAAAGAATTTAATAAGAACTTTATATGATGCAAATTTGATTGAATCTATTGATGAAAAACCACTTTGTTTATCAAGTCAAAAGTCTAACTTTCCAAAGTTATTATTTTTAAAAATGTCACAATTCTTTTTTTCAAAAATAGCGGAATGGTACTTATTTAAATATCGAGGATCATGATAAAGCAATCAAATATTTAGAAAAAGCCATAAAATTAAAAAATGATGATCCAAACTATCATTTCTGGTTAAGCCAATCATATCAAGTAAAAGCAGCACATTCTGGTAAATTTAAACAGTTGTTTCTTTTTTCGAAGATTAAAAATGAATTAGAGAAAACGATTAATCTTGATCCGAATAATGAAAAGGCACGGATTCAATTAATTACTCTTTACCTAATGACAGGAGCTGTTGACAAAGCATATCCAGAAACAAAGATACTCCTCGAATCAAATGAGAAATGGGGTAGATTTCTCCTTGCACAAATTTATGAGAAGGAAAGTAAAACCGATTCAGCGGAAGCAGAGTATAAGCGAATAGAATCAACATATGGGGATTCTGTTAGTTTTTATTTTTTCTATAACAATTACGGATACTTACTTTTGACTCAAAAAAGATATGATGAGGCTATTAAAAAGTTTAAAAAACAAATTACACTAGCTTCTGACAAGGCAAATTCTTACGATAGCTTGGGAGATGCATATAGAGCCTGTGGTAAATTACAGGCGGCATTAAATGTATATCACAAAAGGCTTTGAAAATTGATCCAAATTTTGAATCGTCTAAAAAGAAAATAAAGGAATTAGAGAATGAATTAAATGGTAATAAAAGGTAGCTATTCAGCCAAAGAC